>NZ_CP092487.1:150000-450000 GCF_022429565.1 Lutibacter sp. A64 | reverse complement strand
TATAAATGGTATTATTAGCATCATTTATACCAGACAACCATGCCCCTAACTGTTTAGCAATAATTAAATTTTTTTCATCATTCGAATACTTATATGCTTCAGATGCTGCCCAAAGCATAGGTCTTATTCCGTACGCAATTTGAGGGTACTTATTTCTTTCTTTTTCAATAAAAGAATCATCTGATTTTTGTATCCAAAAAGCTTCAGCATAACCATTTTGTATCATCTTAGGATAAAAATTTTCAATTTCATTTAACGCACTATCAATATATTCTTGATTGTTAAATTCTTTTCCTGCTTTTAATAATGCATAAGCCTGGTTGTTTCCCCAAGCATGCCATAAATTTTCAAAGCTTAAAAAAGCTCCATATGGATAATTATCTTTATCGCCTTTTTGCATAATCATTATTCCTTTTGCCAAACCATCAATCATTAATTTAACATCATTGTCTGCTGTTCTTTCAATATTTTTTAAGAGTCCTAGTATCAACAACGCCGATTTATCTGAAGCATTTCTTCCTACTAACCAAGTAGGAAACTCTATAGAATCAATAAATTCAGTATTTAAAGCCGTCATAGGAAGATCTCGTTTAATATTTATTATTAATCTCTCAATAGCTAATTCAATTCTATCAGCTATTTCTTTATTGGATTTTAAAAATGGATATACCATTTCTAACCCCCATAAAGCCCTGAGAGACCACCAATCAAGTATTGCAATTGAAGTGGAATATGTTTTATTTATAGAGAGGTCTCCCCATAAAAAATTATTAAAATACCCATTTTCATTTTGCATTTGCAATACAAATTCAGTAAGGTTTTCTATCTTTCTCAAAGCAACTTCATCAGTACCAAATACTTCTAAATATTTTGACAACATTACAATTGCCCTAGCCACATCATCTACACAAGTAAAACCTTCATTAGGCTCTATTGCATAATTATAGCTTGGATATTCACTATAGATATGAACTATTCCAACTTTTTTTTCATTAAAAATAATTTCTTTATAAAGATGATTAAAATGACTAAAATTTATAGCTTCATTCTCAATAGGAGGAGATTGAATAATCTCTTCGTTTGGAGGTAAAGTGGTTTCTTCTTGGATTTTATCAGGAAATATGTGTTCACTTTTATTACATGAAAATAATAAAAATGATACTATCAAAAAAATTATATTTTTTCTAATTACAAACAACATCTTTGCCATTTTTTTGGTAATAATTAATACTATTCTAAAATTCAGAAAGGTTCATATATTTGCATTAAGTACATTGTGATAAATTATTTACGTTGAAGAATATTTCTTTTAACAAATTGATTAAAAGAGAAGTAGCAAATAAATAACTACTTCTCTATCAATTAACATAAAACAAACTCAAATAAATATGTTATTAAAAGAATTTAATATCCTGTATTTTGTGTAATTGTCCCTCCAGATTTATCAATTTCTCCTTGAGGAATTGGGTATAAATAATTATAATCTTGAAAATTTCTTGCTAGTCCTGTAAGTACTGTTTTAGCCGTTTCCCATCTTTTTAAATCGTTAAATCTTTGAGATTCAAAACCTAATTCAACGCGTCTTTCAGACATTATCCAACCTTTAATTTCTTCAGAATTAGTAGAACTCCCTCTATTTGGAAGTGTTCCAATAGGCGTAACAGAACCATCTGCAGTAGGACTTGTTCTAGCTCTTTCTCTAATTTGATTAATTATGGCAATTGCACCAGCATAATCTCCAGTTTCATTTAAAGCTTCTGCTTTCCAAAGTAGTACATCTGCATAGCGGATAAAAACTTTATTACTTGGAGAATCATCATTACCTTTAAAATCTCCTTTTGTATTTCCTAATAATTTTGAAACATTTTGATTAGGTACATCTACAGTATAAAGCAATCTTGGATCATTTGCTTCAAACGCGCTTATAAAGTCTGAACTTGGAGCTATAAAACCCCAGCCTATCAATGCACAAAGTCCATTTCCATTTCTAGGATTTTGATCTGAAATATGATCATAAGCAAAAATTACTTCGTCTTCAGAAAACTCTTTGGTCACATCAAAACTATCAAAATAGTTAGAATTTAAACTATAAAACCCTAACCCTTCTAATTCTGATATGTAGTTAGTTACCATACTCCAATTTTCAGCATATAAAGCTGCTTTGGCTTGTAAAGCAATTACTGCACCTATAGAAACCCTCCATTTTTCGGATGTATTTGAATATTTTATATTAGGAAGTAATGTTTTTGCCTCAGATAAATCTGAATTTATTTGGTTATATATTTCATCTTTAGAAACTCTAATGGCAACATCAAAAGCTTCTTCAAAAGACTTTAGAGGGGTTAGCAATAATGGTACATCTCCAAAATTATTTGCCAAATCGAAATAATAAAATGCTCTTAAAAAATAAGCTTCACCTAATAATTGATTTTTTCGAGAATCACTAATTCCAATCATTTGAGTTATCTCACTATTTGTTAAATAACTAATTGCAAGGTTTATTCTATTTATACCTTCATAATTGTAAAGCCATATTCCATTAAAAGCTCCATTTGAAGGTGTAAAATTAAAACTTCCTAATTCATCTATCCAAGCTTGATCACCATCTGGATTCCATTTCTTATTCATATCATTAGATGCAATATCTTGCAAAATGAAATCGTTTCTTAGTACTGTTCCTCCAGTCCAATCCCAATTTCCAATAAGGTTTAAACTACTTGCAAGTAACTGATATGATGAACTTACCGATGATTCTAAAGTGTTAATTGTTGGACTTGTATCGATTTGATCTAAAGTAAGAAGACCAATAGGTTCTTGTGTTAATTCATCATTACAACTTACAAAAGCTCCAATCAAGAATACTATTATTATACTGTTATATATTGTTTTCATAAATAATGTTTTTAAATTTTAAAACTTAACATTTACACCAAATAAAACTGATTTTGATAATGGGTATGTTCCCATATCTATTAGGTCTGTAGATTCAGGATCTAAGCCTGTATAATTTGTTGCTGTAAATAAATTTTGCCCCGATACATATAGACGAACGTCATTAACTCCTTTTATGGAGTTTATAGAATATCCTACTTCTACATTTTTAAGACGAAAATAAGAAGCATCTTCAACAAAAACACTTGATGTTTTACTACTTCCATTGTCTTCAAAAGCAACTCTAGGTATTGTATTGCTACTACCTTCTCCGTCCCAGGCTCCTAAAACATTTGTAGTATAGTTAAATGGACGTGTGTCGTAGTCAAGAATTTTTTTAGCTTCGTTATATCTATCAACTCCTTCAACTCCTTGAAAAAGAATTGAAAAATCAAAGTTTTTATAAGACGATGAAAAAGAAAGTCCATACGTAAAATCTGGTATTGGACTTCCAATAAATGTTCTATCATCAGAATTAACGATTCCATCATTATTTATATCATCAAATTTAATATCTCCAGGTTTAACACTCGGATTTGGAGTATTACTTAAATGACTGCTTATTTCTCCTTGATTTTGATAAATTCCAATCATTTTATAACCATAATAAGCGTTTAATGATTGTCCAACCTCTGTCCGAGTTACTGACCCTATTAAATTTGGCACATTTGGATGTAATTTCTCGACATTATTTGTTAACGTTCCAATATTAGCGTTTACGCTGTATTTAAATTCGTTACTCGACTCTCTATAATTTAAAGATAGTTCAAAACCTTTATTACTTACCTCTCCTGCATTTACAATTGTTGGAGCAACATTACCAACAATACTTGGCAGTCCAATGGGTAATAATATATCTGAAGTGTTTTTAACAAAATATTCGGCTGAAATTGCCAATTTATTATCCATTAAACCAACATCAACTCCAATGTTTGTGGATTCAGAACTTTCCCATTTTAGATCTTCATTTCCATAGCGGTTTACTACAACTTTACCATCTGTTTGGCTAATTAGTGTTAAAAAGGCATAATTATCAATTTCTTGATTTCCTAATTTTCCCCAACCAGCTCTTAATTTCAAGTTAGATAACCATTTTACGTCTTTCAAGAAATCCTCATCAGAAATTTTCCAACCTGCAGAAACAGAAGGGAAATAACCCCAACGATTTTTTTCTGAAAAACGTGATGAAGCATCAGCTCTTACATTTGCTGTTACCATATATTTATCATTAAACACATAAGATGCAGACCCGAATAAAGAGAACAATGACCATTCCGACGCACTTCCTCCATTCCATAAATCAACTTCTGTCCCTCCATAATCTATATATCTAAAAGTCTCTTCTGTAATAGCAAAACGTGCTCTACTTGCTCCAACTGAAGAACTATAATTATCTATAAACTCTGTACCAACTAAAAAACTAACATCATGAAAATCATTAATATTTTTAACGTAGTTAAGCGTATTATTAAAAGTTATTGTCCGTGTTTCACCTCTTTCCTCATTCAAACTATTTGGTCTATTTTGCCTTCCTAATCCTTTGTCTGTCTCATTACCTCCACCATCATCATCTCCAAAATTTTCTCCAAAAGCTTTATTATGAATAAATGATAAATCTACTCCAACATTGGTTCTTAATTTTAATTCTTTATCTTTCAAAAAAGCATATTCTGCATAAACATTTCCAAACGTTCTAAAATCTTTCCTTACATCATCCGTAAAATATGCCAGAGCTATTGGATTAGAAGTCCATTCGTATTTATCGCTTTCCCAGCCTCCATTATCTCTATTATTATGTACATAAAATGGTAAATCCGTGAATGGATCCTGTGAAGAATATGTAGGATCACTAACATCTTTGAAAACCCCAATTACAGGAGACCTTAATAATGCATGTCTGATAATACCAGGCGCATCTCCTTTTGACGATAATTTATCTTGAGTAGCATACGATAATTGAAGATTTGTTCCAATTTTTAAACGATTTGTTAAATCAGCATTGATATTAGTTCTATAATTTAATTTTTGATATTTATCATTGTCAAATATTACAATCCCATCTTGACCATAATAACCCAATGACATTAAAAATTGAACTTTATCACTTCCTCCACTTGCTGTTAATTGCAAATTTTGAGATTTTCCTGCTTCAAATAATTCATCAAGCCAATCTGTATCTGAAAAATCAGATCTTCCTTTATCTGCAGTATATGGGTTTGAGCCCGATCTATCTGAATTATTCCAAGCTTTCTCTACTGTATTCATATACTGCTCTGCATTTAACATATTAGGTAAATTTGTAGCTTTTTGAATCCCTGTATAATAGCTTATATCAAAACTAATTTTTCCTTTTACACCACTTTTGGTTGTAATTAAAACAACACCTCCAGAAGCTCTAGAACCATAAATGGCTGCAGCTGATGCATCTTTAAGAACGGTCATTGTTTTAATATCCGCTTGATTTAAAAAGGTGATATCTCTTGAAGGGATCCCGTCAACAACATATAGTGGATTGTTATTCCCTATAGTTCCTTCTCCACGAATACGTACTTCAATAGGATCTCCAGGTGCACCGGTACTTGATGTAACTTGTACACCTGCAATTTGACCTTGTAAAGCTTGAGAAACATTGGTCACTCTTGTTTTTTCCAAATCTGCCATATCTACAACAGAAACAGCACCTGTTAAGGTAGATTTTTTTCTAGATGAATATCCTACCAACACAACTTCATCTAAGGTTTGTGCATCTTCCTGCAATACAACATTTACAATGCTCTTACCATTCACAGAAATTTCTTTTGATGTAAACCCTATCATGCTAAAAACCAAAATGGTTTCTGAATCTACATTTTCAATAGTATATTTTCCATCAAAATCTGTTGAAGTACCAGTTAAAGTTCCTTTAACAATAACATTTGCGCCTGGCAATACTCCATTAACATCGGAAACAACACCAGTTATAGTTTGAGCAAATAAAGTACTTCCTACTAACAGTGTCCAAACTAAAAATAAGTTATAAAGAATGTTTTTTTTCATCATAATAAAGAATTAAAATTGTTAGTAATTTGAGTGTTTTTTTTCATGATACTAAATAATTGAGTTAAATAAGTTAATAAGATTTGATTAAGTTTCTATGATTCGAAAACCATATTATAAAGGTAGTTAAGCAATACAATGAATTGTGTACACTATTTAACCAAAAGTGTACACTCAACTTTAAACCACTGTAATTAAGTTTTTTAAATATTTTAATTACTCTGTTTAAATTTTAACTGATAATTTTTAGGAGTACTATCGTACACCTTTTTAAATTCCCTATAAAAATAAGAACGGTTATTAAAACCAGATTGGTAACATACTTCAGATACTGTAAAATTGCTTTTGCGCAATAATTCGGCTGCATGCTTTAACCTAATAGTTCGTATTAAATCTCCAGGAGAAAAGCCGAAAATTTGTTTGATTTTTCGATATAATTGAGAGCTACTAATTCCTAGTTTTTCTTCTATAAACGAACTTTGTAATTTTTCATTTTCTATATTATTGCGTATTAATTCAATTACTTTTCTCAACAATTCCTTCTCATCATTATCTACAGGTAGACTTGTTAAATTTTCTACAAAAGTATCTTGTGATAAATGTTTTAATATCAATTCTCTTTCTTCTAAAAGCTTTTGAACTCTAATTAAAATATGATCTGGATAAAACGGTTTTGGGATATAAGAATTTGCCCCGCTCTCTAATCCTTCAATTCGATGTGAAATTGAGCTTTTTGCTGTAAGCATTATTACAGGTATGTGACATGTTTTATTATCGCTTTTAGTTCTTTTGCATAGTTCTATTCCGTCCATTTCAGGCATCATTACATCTGTAATAATTAAATCTGGAATCATCTTTTTCATAATTTCTAGAGCTATTAAACCGTTACTTGCAGTAACAATTTTATAATTCTCTCGTAATAATTCATCTAGAAATAGTTGTATTTCTCTTTCGTCCTCTACAATTAATATAACCTTACGTTTATCTAAAAGTTCTTCAATTGAAGACATCTTGTTTGGAGTATTTTCTTGTTTATTCTCTATATCATTCAATATATTTTTAAGGTGATGAGAAATTAAAACTTGACTACCCTCTAGGTCCAATTCTTTTTCATTAAATGATTCTTTGCTACAAGGAAGTATTATTGTAAACGTTGTAAATTTATTAGCTTTACTTGAAACTTCAATTTCACCTTTTAATACTGTAACCAGTCGTTTAATATATGCCAATCCAATTCCTGTCCTAAACAAATCTGTATCAGCTTTTTCTCCGCCGTCAGCAAGAAAAAAACGATCAAATAAAGAATTTAACTTTTCTTTAGAGATACCTTTTCCTGAATTAGAAACTTTAATATAAAGTAAATTATTATTAGTATCTACAAAACCAAATTGTAGTTTAATTTTCCCTTTTGGAAGTGTATATTTAAATGCATTTGACAGTAGGTTAAATATAATTTTTTCAATTTTATCTTTGTCAAACCAACCTATCAAACCCGAAGGAAACTCTGCATTAAACTCTATATTTTTATCCAATGCCCATTCATCAAAAAGCTCAGCAATTTGTTCTATTAAATTAACAAGATCAAATTGTTTAACAGAAACTCCCAAATGATCATATTCGGCTTTTCTAAACTCTAATAATTGTTGCGTTAGAAAAAGCAATCTTGAAGAATTTCTTTGAATCATATTAATAAACTTCTGATTTTTTTCGTCAAGGTTTACTGATTCAGTAAGTTTTTGAACTGGTCCAACAATTAAAGTTAAAGGTGTTTGAAATTCATGTGCAATATTTGTAAAAAAAGTAAGACGATTTTGATGAATCTTTTCATCTCGTTTTCTAAAAATAATATTCTGCCTTAATGAATTTTGCTTTTTGTAATAACTCCAAACAAATAAAATAAAAAGCGAAAATAATACAGCATAAATTATAAAAGCTACATTTGATTGCCAAAAAACAGGTTTAATTCTAATATCAATTGCATGTACAGGATTACTCCATATTCCATCACTATTAGACCATTTAACCCATAATGAAAAAGAACCATTAGGAATATTTGTAAATGAAATAATTCTTCTATTATCTATCTCATTCCATTCTTTATCAAAATTATCTAGTTTATATGCATACTTACATTTTTCACTATTTATATATGTTAAGGCTGCCAATTCTATATCTATAAAGTTCTGATTGTGGTCTAATATAATTTTAGGAGCTATTTTTGAATTTGGTGTTATAACAAGATTCTGATAATAAGGTTTTTCTTGATTTTGACCACTTATTTTATTAATAAGGAGACTCGGTATTTTATTTGACTCATTAATTTTTTCGAGAGAAAAATAATTAAACCCCTTAATCCCTCCCATAAAAGCACTATTTGTGAATTTAGATTCATAGTATGAACCATCAGAAAACTCATTATTTTGAAGTCCTTCTTGATTTGTGAAATTGACAAATTTATTTTTAACTGTGTCAAAAGTTGAAATTCCAAAACTTGTACTTAGCCAAAGTGTTTCATTATATCCTCCAATAATTCCGTGAATTGTATTATTTGGTAACCCATCATTTACAGTAAAGTTTTTAAATACAGCTTCATTTTTATTATAACTATCTAAAACATTCAATCCAAAACTAGTTCCAATCCACAATTTATTATACTCGTCATTGTATAGGCTTAAAATATCGTTATTTGACAAACTATTAATGTTTTCTTTATCATTTTTAAAAATCGTAAAAGTTTCTTGTTTTTTGTCAAATAGATTAAGCCCTCCTAATCTTGTTCCAATCCATAATTCTTGTTCATTTTTTGAAATTATAGAAAAAATTATATTACTACTTAATGCCTTATTCCCCCCCCCACCTGCAACATAATTTTTAAAATCAGATATGTAAAATCTATTTTGTTTTCTTTTAATTTTTAAGCGGATCAATCCATATCCATTTGTTCCTAACCAAATATAATCATCACTATCTTGGTAAATTGCATAAATTGATTTAAATAATGGGTAATCTTTTGCATTGCTAATATTTTTCCAATTAGTTAATTTTGAATTTTCTTCATCAAAAATACTTAAACCCTCTCCATCTGTTCCTATAAAAATTAATTTGTTACTCCCATTATATAAAGAAAAAACTGCATTGTTAATTTCGCTATTTTCTTCATCATAAATATTATATGTTAGCTTTTCTTCAATTTCGTTGCTAAATGTTGATTTGAATTGAAACAATCCTTTTCCTTTTGTACCTACAAATAAATCACCATCATCAGTTTCTGCAAAAGACCTTACAATTCCGCCTTCAAACTCTGGAACTTTGTCAATAGAAACTAAATTGAATGCTTTTCTAAATGGATACATTTTAATAAGGCCATCACCATCTGTTCCAACCCAAATTACATTATCAATACCTTGAACTATTGTTGTAATTTTATATTTTTCAAAATTTGAAAAATATGACTTTGATGAAAACTCACCACTAGAAGATATACTTGTATAAGTAGCATTGTTTGATAAAATTAAATCACTTGAAGTATTACCGATAATATTAGTAGCTTTAAAATTTTCAACTTTATTAATTTTATCATTTTGACCATTATATGTTAAAACTTTATTTTCAATTGTTATTAAATACGCTATTTGTTTTGTATACTTTTTAAAAGTTTTAATATTTTTTGCAATCACTTTTGTTTTAGATATAATTTCTTCATCTAACTTGTTTGATTCGAAAGTAATTGAATATAACTCATCATTTTCGTACAAAATTAATAATTCACCAGAGTTTAAAAAGATCATTTCCTTTGCCGCTAACTCAGGAATATTTTTATTTATAATTTTTTTAAATTTATTTCCGTTAAAATAACCTAAACCCCATCCTTTAACTGAACAATAAACAACTTTAGAAGTATCAATAGCCATATTGAATTCATTTTCAGATAAGGTAAATTCGTTTTTGTTTGAAAATTCATAGCGCTGAAAACTGTTTTCATTTTTATTATAACTATTTATACCTCCCATCGTTACAATCCATAGATTTCCAATGGAATCTTGACCTATTTTCAATATTACCTGATTACTTAAACTATTTTCATTATTTAGTTCTGGTCTAAAAATTTTAAAACTCGTTCCGTCATACCTATTTAACCCATCCCAAGTACCTATCCATAATAAATCATCTGAATCTTGAAAGATTGTATTTATAGAACTATTGGAAAGTCCAATAGTATTATCTAATTGTTCAATAAAATATTTTTCATCACCGTTATTTGAAGTAGATTTTAAATTATCATTATTAGTTTCTAAACTTTCTGTATTTTTAACAAAAGGAAATGATTCTTTCTTTTCACCGCAAGAACTAATAATTACTAATATAATTACTAAAAGGAATAAATTTATTTTCAATTTTCTAAATTTTAAGATGACCTAAATGTATTCCCTTTTCTAGAATAAATCAACTTTTAAATTTACTTTCATATTTTTTTAATCTTTCAATTAAGAAACATAATTTAAAGTTTTAAACTAAATTTATATTATGTCGTAAAGAAATTTTTAAGATAATAACATTCTGTCAAATTTATAAACTTATCATTAACGACTTTATTTCATTCAAATTCTATGGTATCTTTAACTCTTTAAAATAAGATATCATTTTTACACTTTAAAAAATGTATTCCAAATTATTTACTAAGAGAAAGGCCATCATAACAATTACCAAAATACAGTATTAACTTCCCTATAGATTCGTTCAAAATTCAATCGTAATTCGGCATCTGAGTATTTATAGTTTTTTTTAGGTATTTCCCTTTTAATAGCTTGTAATTTGAATTGTATCCTTCTATCCTTGCCATCAGCAAAAGCAATAAATTCTCCTTGCTTTAATCTAAAAAAAACGTCTGCTCTTCGTTTTGAAACTTCTTTTTCTCCTTTGGTAACTCTCGTGTCAAAATTTAAATTAAACCCTTTGTTGATACTTGTCGTTTTCATTTTTATGAGCTCAAAAAAGCGTTCATAATATTTTGCTGTATCTGGATCATTAACCTTTCCAAAAAACTGATAGGATAGATTACTCAAAATTGCTTTACTTGCTTTTTCACCGTAGAGCATATCATTCTGTATTTTATCTTGCATTACATAAATTGTTGTAACATCATAGCTTCTTAATGTTGCAGGAATACGATGCATGTTAAGTAATTTTATAGTGGGTGCTTCTTCCATCAATATAAAAGATGCTAGTTGATTTCTGTCACTCATTTGCTTAATAACTGTATGCATTATCATAGCTACAATAGGTGAATATGCCGATTCGTATTTAGGATTGTTGACTATAGAAATTACAGCTGGGTTTTCTTTGTGGTTGATATTGAGTGGTACTTCATCTTTTGACAATGCCATAAATATTTTTTGAGAACCAATTTTCTTAAACGCATTGGCCAATGTGCTCTTCACTCCTGCTGTTTGCTTTTCAGAATCAATCCCATTTATAAAAGCACTTGCCATGCTTTTAGAAGTTAAATCTGTACTTAAAAATTTTACTATTTTTTTTGTATCCATCTGTTGAAATAAAGCAATTAAATGTGGTAGTGTGCAATAGTTGGGATGACTGGTTTTGAGTTTCCAAATAAGTCCACTTAGTAAACCTTCTACTGCATCGGTGAAAAATTTAGAACTTCCTGTTGTTTCTGACATGTTCTGTTCCAATAGATTTTCAATCAATACTCTTGATAGTTCGTTCACACTTTCTTCGTTGGGTAAATATCTTGGCGCAATGGGGTTTACTTTATAATGGATTTCATCAAATGAAATTGTATAAAATTTGGTTGGTTTATTCTTAAAAAGTGGATACGCTATTTCTGTGAGTTCAAAATCTTTATAATCGTGAATGATTCCGCAAAACTCATACTTGCTAAAATGTTGCAGAAAATTATAAATAACACTTTCTGTTTTTCCACTTCCAGCTGATCCTATTATGGATGCACCTCTTTTAATATTTGCTATTTGAAATTTTCCTCGTTTCAATTTAAAAGAAACTCGATACTTTTTATTGGCAGTCATTGATTGTTCTTCATAAAAGAACACATATAATACTATTAGGATCAACAATAGTGGAACTACTATATATAAAATGAAATGTGCTGTTGAAGTGTTCATATACCAATGGAGCTAGATTGAATACCTTTGTGAAGCACTCGTTTTAATTGCTTGATAGCCTTTAACACCAGTTGTACTTTGTTGGTCGGAATATTCATCATTGCTGTATTCATTCCTGTTTTGTTTAATAGTTTAAATGCGATGGCTCTTTGATTGGTTGGCAATCCCATAATACTAGCAAAATATTTATCTGGGTTTTTAATGAATGTTTTTCTAGCTGTATAGGTTTCTACATAATTTCGTTTGTCCCCAAAGAGGTTGTCAAAAGTCTTTTCAGAGTTTTTAAAAAATGCATCACGATTAAAACCACGCTTTACTGGTTTACCATTGAGAACCGTTTCGGATGCTTTGTATTTACTTCCTGGAGATAGGCTGTATTTATTAGACATATCTTTTCTACTCACAATAATATGAATATGACTTTGTGAACCTTCTTTAGGCATTCCTCTTACAATGCGTTTTCCATTCTGCCTGTGAGGAGCTTCTTTGTCTAGCTTGCTGATTTGCGTTTCCATATTTTTAATATTTCCCTCCATTTCACCTCTTTCAATTTTCCGAATGTCGTTTTTGAGTTGTAATATTTTTGTTGCAAAGGGTTGATTTTCTATAATTTTCTTATCTGTGCCTTTGTAAGTTCTTGTATGTTCAATTTTGGCAAAGTATTTTATATCATTTACAGTAACTGGCTCTTCACGATGAAAAGAGTTCGCATAATCTTTCATCACTTCTCGGGTATATCGCTTTAACTGCTCACTACTGTTTTGCAATCGTTTTAATTCATCAGCGCTAGGATTGACCGTAAGGGAATAAAATTTTGGTTCTGTTTTTTTTAGTTTTGCTGTATTGTTATCTATTTCATGAATAACTTGTTTACCTGATATTTCTTCTCCATACTGGTTAAAAAAATATTCCATTTCATCGATGGCTTTACCTTCATTTTCTTTTTCGAGATAGGCTACAAAATCTGCAGCACTTTGTGCAAAATTAGCTCCCAATTTCTGTGCTGTTATTGTGATATACATTTTCCAATCTCAGTTTTAAATTTTCTAATTCTTCTTTGGTGATATTTAATTTAAAATATCCCTTACCAAAACTACTTTTGATATATATTGTCTTTCTAATAATGTCTTCAATATCCTGTTTTAAGACATTGTAATTTTCTTGCTTGGTATAATATGCATTTCGAAAATAGGTCAATTCTTCGGTTTCAGTAGTCAATTTTGGAGTTTCAAAATCATACTCCTCTTCTTCATTTTCTTCATTCGTAACTTCTTCAAAAAGTTTTTTGAGCATTGCTGTTGTCGGCTTTGTTTGGTGTTTTTCAATATTTTTTAGAATCGCTATTACCGCATTAATACGCTTATTTGTTCGTTCATTTTTAACACCCAGATTATCGTTTGGGGAGAGATCGTTCAAATCAAAAAAATTAAGCATCGCTTCCATAGCTTCAGAATGAGTCCTTGCAATTTGAATAGAAAATTTCCTGAATTTGTTTGCTACTTTTATTTTAAATCGTATGGTTGAAAAGGTGTCCATTTTTAAATAATATCTCGTTTTTGACGCAAAAAATGACGGTTTTATTGGGCTCAGAAAGTATTTGCGTCAAATCTATATGTTTACTCCAATTATTAAACTTCACAAACAACTGTATATCAAATAGATAACAGTAAATGATTAACGTAACATCGCGCTAGCGTGTTACCCTCTTGCTTCTCCATTTCTTCACGCTTTAGCGTGAAAAAATTCCAAACATCCTGATTAAAAAATCAGTTGCTTTTTGAACTTTTACAGGCTCTATTAAATGTAGGATTTTATGATTTAAAATTAAAACTTGAATTACATCCAAATGAATTCATTTGGTCGTATAAAATATAATTTGATCTGTTGTTGTTAATTTGAACGTCAGATTTTTAAAAATCTCAATTATTTTTACAAAAAAAGACTGCCTTTTTAGACAGTCTTTTGAAAAAACACATCTTTTTTGATGTTATTGTTAAATATTAAATACATACTTATAATTGTATAGATTTCGTAATGCTTCCTCTTCTAATAGTTGCTCATAATTGATAAAATGCTTTTTAGCATACGCTTTTATACTTTTTCCAAATTCATGTTCAATATCTTTTTTTGAAGTTGCAAGTAACCGCCCTTGGGTTTCTAAATCTAAATTAGCATAATTTAAATAAATCATAGTTTTGCTTTTTAGTATTCATTTGGGAGCATCAACGTATTATCCACAAAAAATAAACGCAGTTCATCTAAAGGAAAATCGGTAAAATTATAGCGATGTGTTTCCAATATATTATCATTTCCATCGCTGTAAATTATTTCAGCTTCATAGCCTAAAAAATCTTGTTTTCCTTTTGGTAGTCTTTTAAAATCTATTGTGATAAATTGACTTCTATTCATTAAACTTTTTGCAATTATAGAAACATCTGTAATCAACCAAAAACATTCTGCTGCCTTAGCTAAATATTTCAATCCGGTTGTAAATCGTGTGCGTATCAATGGTATTTGATAAAATATTTCAGAACCCTGAAATTGTTGTAATCCCTCTTTTATTTCGTTAACTCGTGATTTCATTATTTTATATTTTTTTTTAGAATTAATGATACATAAGAGGGTGTAACTTTTCGACTGGAACACCCTCTTTGTTTTGATGTTACTTATCGGATGTATTTCCGTTTTTACTACCCATTAATAGAATTTCATTGGCTACTATTTCTGTTACATAGCGTTGGTTTCCATCATCCGTAGTGTATGTACGTGTTTTTAGCTTCCCTACTACTCCAATTTCGTTGCCTTTCTCGACATACCCTTCAATAATTTCTGCTGTTTTTCCCCAAGCGACAACGGTATGCCAATTGGTGTCCGTTTGTTTTTCGCCTTTAGCATTTTTGTAGTTTTCATTGGTAGCTAATGATAATCTCGCTACTTTTTTACCACTTTCAAGATTTGTAATGGTTGGTACCTGTCCAACATTTCCAATTAACTGTACGTGATTTTTAATAGTACTCATAATATAAGGTTTTAAAGCCTGCCTTGTCGGCAGACAGGATTAATAATTTCCCTTTTAGATTTAAACTGAATTAAATTTTAAGGGGTGTTTGTATGATTTCTTTCGTGCGTTGCACAATGGATGTAGTGGGTTTTGTCAAGACTTTTAGAAAATAAATCAGGAGTGTCTACAACGTAGTAAAATCTTTAGGTTTTCAAGGAAGTAGAAACCTTATTTTTAGCTAAAACTTGTATAGTCTTGGCAAGTTCCATAATGGCATTAGCAGGTTCTTTTAAATATACGTATGAAATGAGCGTACAGAAAGTTAAGCGATTGCAATACGTATATTTAAATTAGAAGTGCTTATGTCATGCCTGTTTTTCGTAGTCCCGAAAAACAGCAAAGGCTTCATTCATTATAAACCCCTTAAAATGTATAAGTCAAAGGATTGGTTTTTAAGAATTTTCGAGCAAAAACTAAAGAAGGATTTGCCGTAAATTCTGTTAAGAAAATCAAGTCTTTGACTTTCCAATTAAAAGCGAACTTGATTCACGTTTTTGGCTAGGGAATGCAGTGTTCCTTTCCAGCGTAGCGGAAAGGATTAGTGGAATGGAAAGCCAAAAATGGGGATTAGGTTCAAGACCTTTTGTAGAGAAGTTCTTTACCCGAAATGCAGCTTTTTGCGAAATGTAGCGGTAAAGTGCTGAACGGCTTGTAAAAATGGATTATTCTTTTGAAGTAGTATTTAAAGCGGGCTTAACTGTAACAATGGAGATTGAAATGGAGTTTGACCACTTCCCTACTTTCTCGGGAATGAGTGGACAAGTGAAATGAAATCGGAATCTTTTCAGTTATGTCCAAGACTTTTTTTAGTGTAGCTCTTTTCCAGAAATGTAGGGTAACGAAATGGATGAAAATGTGCTAAACGGAATTTTAGTTTAGTTATATTTAAAACTCCAGTTTTTATAGGTACTGGAGAAACCTTTTATACATTTCTTATACCATAGCATAAATTTCATCAAACAATAGCTTGTCTAATTTTTCCTGTTTTGAAAAGGTCTTTTTAAAGTTATTATGTAGCATCGCATTAAAGGCATTATAACCATCCCATAATGTAGAAGTTGTATCGAAATTTTGTCCTTCTTTGGTTATCATATCCAATAATTCTCTAGATTTCTTTGAAGGGCTCTCGTTTTTGTCACTACATTCATACCGAAACAATTTTTTTTTCTAATATGTGTTTTAAAAAATATTTTTTTTAAGATTACAAGTTTTTATCCACTTTTGATGATAATTTTCATTATATTATATCTATACCTTCAACTTTCATGAATTTTCAATAGAGTTAATTTGAATTTTTAACTTGTTGGTACTGATTACTATGTGGAAATACTTTTATTAATGTATTTAAAACATTTTCAGCTTTAGTAGAATCTCCTTTATTTTTATAAATAGAATAAGCTAAAGTTAATAGCTGTTCATTGTTCGGATATTCTTTTAAAGCTTTTGTAATGGTTTTAATAGCTTCTTCGCTGTTACCTGAATCATTTTGCATTACAGCATAATAGTAGTGATTTTGAGCATCATTTTTAACTACAGATTTAGCGGTTTCTAATGTTTTAAAAGCCTTTGTTTTATCACCTATTCTAATATAAGCAAAAGCCAACGCTTGATATGCCATTGAAAAGGTTTTATCTATTTCTATAACTTCTTTTAATAACGAAATGCACTCTTCATTTTTGCCTTGCATTCTTTTTAAGTCAGCGTAGTTAATTTTTACAATTAAATTTAAAGTGTCTAATGCCACTGCTTTTTTAAAATAATCTTCAGCCTGATCTAATTTACCTAAGCCTATAGCAGCAACACCTATAGATGATAATCCTAAAGAGCGATCTTGCCAATATAATAATTGATTGATGTATTCTTTCCTTGCTTTATCAACTACTTGTTTTTGCTCTGTAGGTAAATTTGTTGTAGGTACGTCATAAATTAAGCTGTTGGCCATATGTCTAACGCCATAAACGGTATCATTAGCTAAAGGTAAAGCATATTTGTATTGTTGTTGCTTAGATAGACTTCTTAAAGATTCTAATCCAGCTCGTCTAACTAAAGGACTTGTAGATGCTAGTGCCATTTTTAAATTTTCAAAAGCTAAAGGGTTGTTGTTATAATCTTGAAATCTAATTGCAGTACCAACTACAATATTAGCCATGTCTTTATCATTAATAACTTTATTTAAGTCTGATTGTGCGTCTGGTTTATTTGTTCTTATATTGTGAAAAGCAAAACCATAATGCGGTATTGTATCATATTTATTACCATACCAATTTTTAAATTCTTTAGCAGCCCACTCGTTAGATTTATCTGTATGACAATTATTGCAGGCATTTACAGCTCCTGTTTTTACACTAATATCAGGTCTTGGAATTCGCATACTGTGGTCTGAACGCGGGTCAACTACCATTATAGTAATTTTTGGTAAATGGCAGCTTATACAGCTTGCTCCAGTTCCGTTTTCGTCATGTTTATGATGTTCTCTGGTTTTGTATTTAGTAGGCATATGACATTGAAAACAAACATTTTCTTTACCACCTTTTAATTCTCCACTATGTACATTATGGCAATCTTTACAAGTGACACCTTTTGCGTACATTTTACTTTGTAGGAAAGAGCCATACACATAATCTTCGTCATTATTAGTACCATCATCATTATATAAAGGATAATCTAAATAAGCTACCTGATGAGTATGTTCAAGTACTTTTCCAAAGGTATATTCATCTGTTAGTTGGGCTCTTCTTGAATGACAACGACCACACCATTCTACTTGCATATTTGAAGTTCTAGGTTTTGAACGCGTAACTTTTGCAGTTTCAGGATCTATAATCCACCTACTAGGATCTCTATCCATTATATCGAAGACAAATCCCATATTTTCTACATTTTGAAGTGTGTCTTTTGCCCATTTTTCGTGTAGGTCACCTGGTCCGTGGCATGCCTCACAAGAAACATTTATTTCATCAAAAGTAGTATTATAAGCTTGTGTATCTGGGTTGTAATTTTTTTTAACATTGGTTGAGTGGCATTCGGCACACATATAATTCCAATTTTGTAAAGCTCTACCCCAATTTAATTCGTCGTGTGCAGCAATAAACTCATCAGGATATAAGTGCTGCCATTTTTGACCTCCATCTTCTTTTAAACGTGAATCCCAAAAAGGAGTAAGTACTTGTAGACTACCCTTAGGGAATATAACTAAGTATTGTTGTAAAGGGTAAACTCCAAAGGTGTATTTTACTTCAAAATCGGCATATTTTCCGTCAGGTCCTTGTGTATTTACCATAAACAAGCTGTCTTTTTTAAAGAAAGTACTAGTTACACCGTAAATTGTATATTTAGTATTGTTAAAATCACCCAAAACAGTACTATCTGTTGGTAATTGCATAGCTAGTTGATGGTCTGATCCCATCCACTCATTGTATTCTGTTTGGTGGCACTCAATACAATTTTTAGAACCTATAAAACCTTCATCGTGTTTATGATTATTTAATGCAATTTGAAGAGGTGAGTATTCACTTTCTTTTTTTGAGTTACAAGAAATAAAAATAAAACTAAGAATTAAAATTGAAAATTTAATTACCAAGTAGCCAATTTTGGATGTATTCACTTTTATATTCATTTTAATAAAATATTAAATGTAATATTTACGTTTTAAAGAGCTAATTTAAGCAAAAAAGAAATGAAATGAATGCAATTTAAATAAATAAACCAATGCCTATTTTAATGAAATTTTGTCAATACAATTTTATCTCCATTCTTTAGATTTAAAATTAATATTGAGAAAACAAGTTTAATTTTAAAACAACTATATATCCAAAAGATCTTTTGCATTTCTATCAAAAATTGAAGAAACATAACATTGGTAATGTATTACTTTTTCTTTAAACAAAACTGATTGCCATCTTCAAATATAAAATCAGCTACGAAAACCTACCATTTCTGTCTATAGTACGCTAAACATTAAATATTTTATACGAGCAATAGTTCTCTACTTTTGTAAAAAATAATATACTTAAGTATTTATCATTATCATTAATTTCCTTTTGCGTAATCTGCTAAAAACTGCGCTAAACCACTATCTGTTAAAGGATGTTTTAATAATCCTTTAATAGCACTCAACGGGCCTGTCATTACATCAGCTCCTATTTTTGCACAATCCATAATATGCATTGTATGACGTACAGAAGCTGCTAAAATTTGAGTTTCAAAACCATAATTATCATAGATGTGTCTTATATCTGCAATTAATCCTAAACCATCTGTTGAAATATCATCTAAACGACCGATAAATGGAGACATATATGTTGCTCCTGCTTTGGCTGCTAATAATGCTTGTCCAGCTGAGAACACCAATGTAACGTTTGTTCTAATTTCTTTATCCGAAAAATACTTACAAGCTTTTACACCATCAGCAATCATAGGTATTTTAACTACAATTTTCGGATGTAATGCAGCTAATTCTTCACCTTGCTTAATCATTCCTTCATAATCTGTTGCAATAACTTCTGCAGAAACATCACCATCAACAAGATTACAAATATTCAAATAATGCTTTAAAATATTCTCTGCACCTGTAATTCCTTCTTTAGCCATTAAAGATGGGTTTGTTGTAACACCGTCTAAAATTCCTAATTCTTGAGCTTCCTTAATTTGCTCTAAATTTGCTGTATCTATAAAAAATTTCATTTTCTTTGTTTTAAACTGTTTTTAAATAATCTAATACTTGTTGGCTTACTTTTTCACCAGTAAAACCAAACTTTTCATCAAGTACATTTGCTGGAGCAGAATACCCGAAATGGTCTAATCCAAAGACTTTACCACTATCTCCAACCAATCCTTCTAAATTTACTGGTAATCCTGCTGTTAAACCAAATAATGGTTTTCCTTTTGGAATTACACTCTCTTGATATGACTTAGACTGTAATCTAAATCTACCTTCAGAAATAATTGATGCAATACTTACTTTTAATCCTTCGTTTGCTTCTAATAATTCAGCTGCAGCGACCAACGTTGCTACTTCAGATCCATTTGCAATTAACACAACATCTGGATTTTCAACTTCTTTTACTAAATAACCACCTTTTTCAGCTTCTAAAGCATCCTTATATCTTGATGTTCCTTTAGCTGGAAGATCTTTAATTCCTTGTCTAGAAAGAATCATTCCTGTTGGAGTATCTTTATTTTCCAACGCCATTTTCCAAGCAACACTAGTTTCTACAGAATCTGCTGGTCTTAATGCTAATAAACTTGGTTTTCCACTATGGTTTTTTAATTTTTCCATTAAACGTAACTGGGCTTCTTGCTCAACTGGTTGATGCGTAGGACCATCTTCTCCTACTCTAAATGCATCATGTGTCCAAACATATTTAATTGGTAATTCTTGAATTGCGCTAATACGCATAGCTGGTTTCATATAATCTGAAAACACAAAGAAAGTTGCTACTACAGGAATTATTCCTCCGTGCAATGCAATTCCATTTGCAATACAAGCCATTGTTAATTCTGCAACACCTGCTTGTAAAAACGAACCACTAAAGTCACCTTTTTTAAGCGCATGAGTTTTCTTTAAGAAACTATCTGTTTTATCACTATTTGATAAATCTGCAGAAGACACAATCATATTTTCTACATTTTCAGCTAAATATCCTAAAACACCTGATGATGCAACTCTTGATGCCAATCCAGCTTTATGCTCAATTGATTCAAAATCCAACTCTGGTAATTCTCCAGACAAGAAGAAATCTAATTTATCTGCTAAAGCTTTGTTGTCACTTTTCCAAGCTAAAATTTCAGCTTTCTTTTCAGCAGCATTTGCTATTTTTGTTGCTAGTAAATTCTTATAAAACGCACTTACATCTTCGTAAATATCAAATGGGTTTTCAGGATCTGCTCCTAAGTTTACCAAAGTTTTTGTGTAATCTGCTCCTGTATGTCCAATTGGCTGTCCGTGTAATTCACAATGCCCTTCAAACATACTTCCATCTGCAGCAACACAACCTTTCCCCATAATAGTTTTACCTATAATAAGTGTTGGTTTTTCAGTTTCGTTATTAGCGTCTTTTAATGCTTTTCTAATTTCATCATGATTATGACCATCGATAGTTACAACTTTCCATCCCCATGCTTCATATTTCATTGCTGTATCTTCGCTAGTAACTTCATCAGTTGAAGTTGATAACTGAATATCATTCGCATCATAAAACATAATAAAATTGTTCAATCCTAAATGACCTGCAATTCTACCAGCTCCTTGAGAAATTTCTTCTTGAACACCACCATCAGAAATAAAACCATACACTTTATGATTCATCCAATCTCCAAATCTAGCTTGTAAGAATTTAGTTGCAATCGCAGCTCCAACACCCATTGTATGACCTTGACCTAAAGGACCTGAAGTATTTTCTATACCTCTTGCTACATCAACTTCTGGATGTCCTGGAGTTATCGACCCCCATTGTCTGAAGGATTTCAGATCTTCTTTTGAATAATTCCCTAATAAATAATATTGAGCATATAATAAAGTTGATAAATGACCAGCATCCATAAAAAAACGATCTCTAAAAGACCACGTCATATCCGATGGATCGTAATTAAAAAATTCTGAATATAAAATATGCATAAAATCTGCACCTCCCATTGGACCTCCAGGATGTCCTGAATCTGCCTTCTCTACCATTGCCACTGCCAAAGCTCTAATATTATCTGCTGACGCCTGATCTATCTTTATGTTCATTATTTATTTATTTTATAATAATTTTTAAAAAGAACCTATTCTATTTCTCCCAGATTTTCTCTATTTCCTCTAAAGTTTTCCCTTTTGTTTCAGGAACAAATTTCCAAACAAGCAATGCTGCTAATACACCCATTACTCCATAAATCCAGTAAGCAAAACCATGGTTAAATGTTTCTAGTAAATAGGTGTTTTTATCTAACATTGGAAACGTCCAAGAGACTAAATAATTAGAAATCCATTGTGCTGCAACAGCAACTGCTAAAGCTCTACCTCTAATTTTATTTGGAAACATTTCTGACAATAGCACCCAACAAACAGGTCCCCAGCTCATAGCAAAACTAGCTACATAAATTAACATAAATATTAAAGCTCCTATACCAACAGATTCCATAAAAAATGTAGTTCCCAAAGCAAACATTGCAAATGCCATTCCTATTGCACCAATAATCATTAATGGTTTTCTACCATATTTATCAACTGTCATAATTGCTAACACTGTAAATAATAAATTAACAATTCCAACAATAATAGTTTGTAATAATGCAGCATTAGTACCAGACCCCATACTTTTAAAAATTTCAGGAGCATAATACAACACAACATTTATCCCTACAAATTGTTGAAAAACAGATAGCAATACACCAATTACAATTACCGCAATACCAAAAGAAAATAACTTTCCTGAATTACTAACTACTGTATTCTGAATTTCTGCAAGAATCTTTTTACCCTCTTCAAGCCCATTTACTTTAACTAAAACATCCAATGCTTTTTCTGGCTGAGATTTTAACACCAAAGACCTTGGAGTATCAGGAACCATAAATAACATTATTAAAAATAAGGTTGCAGGAATAATTTCTGAAGCAAACATCCAACGCCATCCAACAATATTCAACCAGGTATCATCTCCCTGTTTTGCAATAAAATAATTTACAAAATACACCACTAACATTCCAAAAATAATGGCGAATTGGTTCATTGAAACCAATTTACCTCGTATTTTTGCAGGTGCAATTTCAGCAATATATAAAGGTGATAGCATTGATGCTAACCCTACTCCAATACCTCCAATAATTCTATAAACAATAAATATGTAAATAAAAGTATGATCTCCTTCTCCAACAGGTTTTATCAACATTTCTGGCATTGATGATCCAATGGCTGAAAATAAAAACAACACTGCGGCTAAAATTAAACCATTTTTACGTCCTAGTTTTTTACTAATAACTCCACCAAAAACACCACCAATAACGCATCCGATTAAGGCACTGGAAACAACAAATCCTAAACGGGCATTTGCTCCCAACTCATCCAAGCCAAAAGGCAGAACAAAAAAACTTTCTAACGAACTTACAGTTCCAGAAATAACTGCGGTATCGTATCCAAATAACAGTCCGCCTAATGTAGCGACTAAAGTAAGTTTCAATAAATATTTAGAATTTGCTGCTTCCATACTACTAAAAATTAAATGTATTGATTAATAATATTTTCAAATAATTCTTGTTTACCACTTTTTAGCGGTAATTCTCCGTTTTCTTGTGCTATTTTGTACAAATCTTCCATAGATAATTTTCCTTCTTCAAAAGCTTTTCCGTTTCCTGCATTAAAAGAAGCATAACGTTCAGCTCTTAATTTTTCATAAGGAGATGAAGTTATAATTTTATCTGCAATTAATAAGGCTCTTGCAAAGGTATCTGCTCCACCAATATGTGCGTGAAATATATCTTCTAAATCTGTTGAATTTCTTCTAATTTTAGCATCAAAATTAACACCTCCACCTTGTAAACCACCAGCTTTTAAGAATACCAACATTGCCTCTGTAGTTTCTTGAATATTGTTAGGGAATTGGTCTGTATCCCATCCGTTTTGATAATCTCCACGGTTGGCATCTAAACTACCTAACATTCCTGCTTTAGCTGCTACTTCTAATTCGTGTTGGAATGTATGTTGCGCTAACGTAGCGTGATTTACTTCAATATTTATTTTAAAATCTTTGTCTAAACCATATTCTTTTAAAAATCCAATAGCCGTAGCTGTATCAAAATCATATTGATGTTTCATTGGCTCCATTGGTTTTGGCTCAATAAAGAAATTGCCTTTAAACCCTTGTGCTCTTGCATAATCTCTTGCCATTCCTAAAAAGCGTCCCATATGGTCTAATTCACGTCCCATATCTGTATTTAACAAGGACATATAACCTTCTCTACCTCCCCAAAAAACGTAGTTTTCACCACCTAATTTAATGGTTGCATCTAGAGCTAATTTAATTTGTCCACCAGCTCTTGCAAGTACATCAAATTCTGGATTTGTTGCAGCTCCATTCATATAACGTGGGTTTGAAAAACAATTGGCTGTTCCCCATAATAATTTAACTCCACTTGCTGCTTGTTTTTCTTTTATATAATCGGTAATTGTACATAATCTTTCTTCAGATTCTGAAAAAGTTGCCGCTTCTTGCACTAAATCATAATCGTGAAAACAAAAATAATCGAAGCCCATTTTTGTAATAAATTCAAAAGCCGCATCTGCTTTATCTTTTGCTGCCTGAATTGGATCTGAGGATTTATCCCATTCAAAACTCTGAGTTCCTGGTCCAAATGGATCTCCTCCTTGACCACAGAATGAATGCCAATAAGCAATTGCAAATTTAAAATGCTCACGCATTGTTTTTCCTGCTACAACCTGATCTGGATTGTAATATTTAAATGCTAAAGGATTGTCTGATTCTTTTCCTTCAAACTTAATTTTATCAATGCCTTTGTAGTATTCTTTGTTTCCTAATAGTGCCATTTCTATATAATTTTATTTTGTTATTATTTTTTATACATTTTTTCTAAATCTTGCTTCCAAAGTTGGTAAGCATCCATATATATTTTTTTATCATTTAAAGGATGGTATGTCATTACGTGTTCACTGTCTGAAAATGCATCATTCAAAGTTTTAAAATCTCCTAAACTTACCCCAGCTGCTCGCGCTGCTCCAACTGCTCCAGTTGTATCAATTATTCTAATATCTGCACCTACCAATGTTGCAATTGTATTTGAAAATATTTCTGAACGAAATAAATTATCGTTTCCTGCTTTAATTGCAGATACATCAACTCCATCATTTTTTAAAATATCAATGCCATAGACAAAACTAAAAGCAATGCTTTCTAAAGCGGCTCTTAACAAATGCGGCTTGCCATGTCTATTAAAGTTTAAGTTTAAAAAGCTTGCACCAATATTTTCATTATTTAACATACGCTCTGCTCCATTTCCAAATGGTAAAATTCGTAAACCATCTGAACCTACTGGAATAGATGCTGCCAAATTATTCATGTCATTATAAGAGTCTGTTGCAGCTACAATATTATTTTTCATCCAACTATATTGAATTCCTGCTCCATTAATATTTAGCAGTTTTCCAATTCTTGGTTGTTCTTTCTTATAATTTACGTGTGCAAAATTATTAATACGCGTATTTTCCTTTGTTTTTGAACTGTCTGTAATCGCATAAACAACTCCCGATGTTCCTCCGGTTGCAGCAATTTCTCCTGGCTCAAAAACATTTAAAGACATTGCATTGTTGGGCTGATCGCCAGCTCTGTATAAAACCGGAATTCCTTCTGGCAACCCTATTTCTTCTGAAGCTTTTTTAGTTACTATTCCTTGATTTGAAAATGTTGGAACTATGGTTGGAATTACATCAGTAGCAATTCCCATATAATCAAACAACCAATCTGCTAATTTGTTTTGTTTAAAATCCCACATAATTCCTTCTGAAAGTCCAGAAATTGTGGTAGTTGCTTCTCCAGTTAATTTTAAAGCGATAAAATCGCCTGGTAATAACAATTTAACTACTTTTTCAAAAATTTCTGGTTCATTTTCTTTTACCCATTTTAATTTTGAAAGTGTAAAATTTCCTGGTGAGTTTAATAAATTAGCTACACATTTACCTTCTCCAGCTTCTTTAAAAGCCATATTTCCTATTTCAACAGCTCTACTATCGCACCAAATAATCGAAGGTCTTAAAACTTCATTGTTTTTATCAACCACCACCATTCCGTGCATTTGATAAGCAATACCAATACCTTTTATTTTATTTGAAGAAATACTTGTTTCTGCAAGCAGTTTTTTAGTGACTTTACATATATTTTTCCACCATAAATTAGGGTCTTGCTCTGCCCAACCTATTTGCTCGGCAACTATTGCCATTTCGGTTTCCGGATAATGCGTTATCCCGACTGATTTTCCTGTTTTTGCGTCAATTAAAGCTGCTTTAACTGATGAGCTTCCTAAATCAAATCCTATATAATACATAGTTTATAATGAATCTCTAATTGTTAGTTTTGTTGTAATATATTTTTGCATTGGTTTATCTTCTGTAATAAATGCTGCTGCTTTTGTTCCCAATTGTTTAAAATCTGTTGAAACCACAGATATTCCTTTGTATATAAACTTTTTCATAGGTGTATCGTTATATGATAAAAGCCCTACATCGGTTCCTGGCTCATATTTTTTACTTCTACATTGCTCTAAAAACAAGCCCAAAACCCGATCACTTACACTTATATACGCCTTATTTTTTTGAATATTATATGTTTTTGAATTGGTTAAAATTTGATATTTGAAATCGAAATCACTACAAAATTTCTTAAAATATTCTATTGTTTCTATAGGATGATTTGTGTATTCTGGATATAAAAAAATTATCTCTTCATACTTTCTAAACAAATGATTAGCTTCTTGAAGTGACTCATAAAAGGCTTTTCCAAAATCTTGAAAAACATAATTATTAGTTGATTTTGAATATATATTCCAATCAATTAATAATAACTTCTCCTCATTTATTTTTGAAACAACTTTTGGAACCTCTTTATGATCAAAGTTCATTACTATATACTTATAATATTTACCAAGACTATTGTTTATAATAGTTTTAAAATTTTCAATATTATAATGATGAAATTGAACATCAGTTATTATATTATCTGGTAAATTATTTATAAATGAATGGTATAAAACTTCTTTATAAGCTTTAAATGTATCTAACAGCAACAACACTTTTCTTGTTTCACTAGCCACATAATACCCTTTATTTGGAACAGATTCTATAACGCCATTTTCTTTTAAAATAGAATACGCCTTAAAAACTGTATCTCGTGAAACATTATATTTTTTACAAAAAACATTTACAGAGGGCAATAAATATCCAGTAGTTATCACGTTTTTACCTATAGCATTATTAATGCTATTTACAATTTGCTGATATTTTGGGATATCACTATTATGGTTAATCGTAAAGTTTATTTCCTTCATCTTTTTTAAAATTAAACTATTCTGTTCTGGTATGTAAATGTAAATAAATTTTTACTATTTAACTGACAAAATGTATGTTTTAATTTATTTAGTTTAAAATGACCTTTAATAGTATTACCAAATGTACTTTAAAAAAAAGTAAAACCTATCCTGCACTTTACTGCAATCAATTAACATGAATTCGATTAATATTCAAGTAGATTTTATTAATAAAAAAGATAGACCTTAAATAATTGAAAGTTCTAAATATCAACTTATTAACCAAAAACCACATCCATGACAACCTACTCTATAAACACTAAATTATTTTGTATTGTTGACGATTTTTGTAAAGAATATAACCAACTTATCGATAAACATCTCTTAGGCAGCCCTGCAAAGCCTTCTTCAGTAATGTGTAAAAGCAAAATAATTACCATTATGATTAATTTTTTAATAGATGGATTTAGAACATTTAAACATTTCTATTTGTATTATCTTCAAAAACATATGCAAAAATAATTTCCAAAAACAGTTACTTACAATCGCTTTACAGAGCCTATGAAACAAAACCTTGTGCACTTACTTTATTCTCAAAAAGATGTTGTTTAGGTAATTTAGGTAATTTAGGTAAATGTACAGGTATTTATTTATTGGTTCTACACCCATTAGAGTGTGCAAAAACAAACGATTAAACCAAAATAAAGTATTCAAAGGTATTGCTACAACAGGAAAATCTACTATGGGGTGGTTTTATGGTTTTAAACTCCATATTATTATAAACCATAAAAGTGATATACTCACTTTCACCATTACTCAAGCCAATACATACGATAGAACAACTTTAGAAATAGAGCACTTTTCACATAAAATATTTGGTAAATTATTTGCAGACAAAGGCTATATGGGTAAAGAATTAGCTCAACTTCTTTTTGTTGATGGTGTTCAAATAATTACACAAGTTAAAAACAGCATGTAGAATTGTTTATGACTATGAGTGACAAAATTTAACTTAGAAAACGTTCTGTTATTGAAACTGTTAACGATGAACTTAAGAATATTTGCCAAGTAGAACATTCTAGATATAGAATCTTTTGTAACTTTTTAACTAATCTAATTTGTGGAATTATCGCTTATAGTTTTTTACATAAAAAACCGTCAATCAAGTTCGCAACTGAAAATACTAATCAAATTTATTTGTTTTAATAACCCAACTCAAGTTATTAAATATGATATTATACTAGTAACACAGTTAAACTCATTGCGCCTTGAGCTCCAATAACCAAACATTGTTCTATATCTGCTGTTTTTGAAGGTCCAGCGATAAAGAGACCAAAATTATGATCTCTATTTGCAATTAACTTATAAGCTTCGTGCAGATTAGCACACAGTTTTTGTTTATCTAAAACAATTACTAAATCGTTTGTAATAAATGGTAAAACTCTAATTGGAAACTCGTTCTCCGTAATCCAAATAGCGCCATTTTCTGCAACTCCAAACTCCCCTTCTATAACCACCAAATCAATGGATGCTATAGTATGTGGGTCTGTTTTTTTTGAAATTGAAACCGTTTCTAAAGAAGATTTTTGGGTACAAGTAGCAATGTCCTTAGCATTTGGATACCTTTTTTTAATTTCAGCATCAATTTCTGTTGTAGCATTTAATTCAACAATACTAGCACCAACTAGAGCAACTTTTTCTTTAAAAGTTTCCAATAAATTAAGTTCTTCCTCAAATAAACTAAAATCTATTTCAGGCAATGGTAATAACGTTGGTTTGTTTTTTTGAACCGATTTTAGTATTGCTTCTCTACCCATTATTTTTTATTTTTTCTCTTTGCTTTGTACCAATCATCAAAATTTGTATTCTTAACTTCAGGAAGATCTCTTGCATTTCCCCAAGCGTTTAATTTGGAATAAATCATAAATTTTGGAGCATATTTTAGCATAAATCTAGCTGATTTTCCTGCAAAATTATATAGTCTTCTATTTTCTAAAACTTTACCCGCAATTTTTAAAATAGATTTTTTCACAAATGGTTGCGGCTCCTCTTTTACAATTATTTGACGCCATTTATACAATTGCTCATGAATATTAATTTTTACCGGACAAACATTAGAACACGAACCACAAAGCGTAGATGCAAATGGTAGTGAACTGTGTTTTGTTAAATCTTTTCCTGGTGATAAAATAGAACCAATTGGACCTGGAATTGTAGCATCGTAACTATGTCCACCACTTCTTCTATAAATTGGACACGTATTCATACAAGCGCCACAACGAATACAATGCAATGAAGATCTAAAATCTTCACGACTTAATTGTTCTGTTCTTCCATTGTCAACAATTACAATATGCAATTCTTTTCCTTCAGCAGGCTTGTTAAAATGTGATGAATAGGTTGTAATTGGTTGTCCTGTAGCGCTTCTTGCCAACAATCTTAAAAAAACACCTAAATGTTCTTCCTTCGGAATAATTTTTTCAATTCCCATACACGCAATATGTACTGGAGCTAAATGTGCTCCCATATCAGCGTTTCCTTCGTTGGTAACAACTACAAACCCTCCCGTATCAGCAATCGCAAAATTTACACCAGTAATAGCAACATCGGCTTGTAAAAATTTATTTCTAAGGTGTTTTCTTGCTTCATTAGTTAAGTACTCTGGATTTCCATTGCTGGGTTTTGTACCTAAATGTTCTTGAAACAATTCATCAACCTCTTCTTTTGTTTTATGAATAGCTGGCAATACAATATGACTTGGAGTTTCCTTTGCAATTTGAACAATATATTCTCCCAAATCGGTATCAACAACTTCTATCCCTCTATCATTTAAATAGGGATTCAAATGGCATTCTTCGGTCAACATAGACTTACTTTTTACCACTTTTTTAGCATTATGCGCTTCTAATATTTTATGAACAATTGAGTTATGTTCTTCTGCATCGGATGCCCAATGTACTTTAATACCATTTTTTAAGGCATTCGCTTCAAATTCTTCTAAATAATTATCTAAATTAGAAAGTACATTTCCTTTTATTTTTGAAGCAGTATCGCGTAAATATTCCCAGCCTTTTACTCCGTGTGCTGCATTATCTCTTTTTTCACGAACATACCATAAGGCTTTATCGTGCCAATTTACTTTGGCTTCATTTTTATTAAATATTGCTGCTTTTTCTGAATGGCTCATAATTAAATAGTACTATTTAAAATTTCTGCAATATGCATCACTCTTAATGGTTTATTATCTCTATTAATTAAACCTTCTAAATGCATTAAACAAGAATGATCTGCTCCCGTAATAACCTCAACACCACTATTTAAATGATCTTGAATTTTATCTTTTCCCATTTTTACTGAAATAGCTTCTTCAAATACAGAAAATGTTCCACCAAAACCACAACATTCATCTTCTCTGTTCAGTTTCATTAGTTCTAAGCCTTTTACATTATTCAACAAATCTTCTTCTGTAGAAAAATGTGGATCCATTCTTTCGGAACAAGATCCTAAATGCAATCCGCGTAAACCGTGACAACTTTTATGTAAACCTACTTTATGTGGAAATGAAGCACCTAAATCTGTTTTTCCTAATACTTTTACTATGAATTCACATAACTCGTAAGCATTATTTCTAACTTTAACAACATCGGGTGTTTGTTCTAAAATATCGAAATGTTTTTTTACGTGATAAATGCAACTTCCAGATGGCCCAACTATACAGTCATATTCTTTAAAATTTTCAACAAATAATTGACAAGCTCCTTTTGAATCTTCTTCATATCCGGAGTTTCCCAGAGGTTGCCCACAACAAGTTTGTGTAGATGGATAATATACATCCACATTTAATTTTTCTAACAATTCCAACGTTGCAATAGCAACTTGTGGATACAATTGATTGATATAACAAGGTATAAATAAGCCTACTCTCATATATTTATATTATTTTTGCCTTACTATTTAAACTATTAGTGTAAAGCTACTTATAACAACGTAAATTTTTGTTGTTTTCATTTCAAATTAGTTCTCTGCTACAATAATTTAACTTATTTCATTTATAAATTAAATAATCTTGGTAAAAGCAATGATATTTCAGGAATAAAACTTATAAGCATTAACACAGCTACCATAATGGCTAAAAACGGCAACAAAGATTTAATGACCTTTGTAACTGAAACATTAGCAACTCCACTACCCACAAATAACAATGTACCAACAGGAGGTGTACAAATTCCTATACATAAATTTAGCACTATTACTATTCCAAAATGAACTGGATCCATTCCTAGAGTAGTTACAACTGGTAGAAATATTGGTGTAAATATTAATACCGCTGGTGTCATATCCATAAACGTTCCAACAATTAGTAAAATAATATTTATTGCTAAAAAGATGGCAAACTTATTATTTAAAGATTCTAATAAAAATGTGCTTATCATTTCTGGGATTCCTTCAAAAGAAAACAACCAAGACATAGCCATTGAGGTACAAATTAAAAACATTACAACTGCCGTAGTTTTACCACTAGATAACAATACTTTAGGGAATTCTTTTACTTTCATATCTCCATATACTAAAGATAATACTGCTGCATATAATACCGCTATTACTGAAGCTTCAGTTGCTGTAAATATTCCTGCTACTATTCCTCCTACGACAATAACTAATAATGATAAGCTGAAGAAAGCTTTTCTAAAATAGGTCCAAACTTCCAAAAGTGTTGACCTTCTACCTCTCGCATATCCTTTATTAATCGCAATAAAAGCCACATATCCCATTATAGCAAAACCTAATAATATTCCAGGTAAATAACCTGCAATAAATAAGGCAGCTACCGATGCTGTTCCTCCACTTGCTAATGCATATACTATTAAAATGTTACTTGGGGGAATTAACAAGCCTGTTGTTGAAGATGTTATGTTCACTGATGCACTTAAGGATCTAGGATAACCTTCTTCTTCCATTCTATCTGTCATTATTGAACCAATCGCAGAAGCTGCAGCAACCGCTGAACCTGAAATAGCTCCAAATAGCATAGATGCTAATACATTTACATAAGCCAATCCTCCAGGAAGACTTGCTACTAAAGATTTTGCAAAATTAATAAGTCTATTTGCAATACCTCCTTGTTTCATAATCTCCCCAGCTAACACAAAAAATGGTATTGCTAACAGCGCAAAACTATCAATACCAGTTGTCATTCGCTGTGCAATAGTTGTTAATCCTGGCATTCTATCTATATTCAACAGTAAACTTATAGTTGTAGAAATTCCAATACTATAAGCCACGGGCACTTTCATTAACAAAAGTGCAAAGAAACTTACAAATAAAACGATAATACTAATAATTTCTATACTCATAATTAATTTATGTTTTTATTAGAATAAATATGTGATATGTGATAAACTGAAAAACACATAATTAGGAAACCACTAAATGGCAAAACTGCATATACGTAGCCAAGTGGTATACGCAGAGTACCCGATAATTGTTCTAAATGCAGTGTTGTATACACCAAGTTTAATCCTCCTATTACCATAACTATAAGTGCAAAAAGAAATATAAATACTTCGATAAGTATTGATGCTTTTCTTTTATTGGAAGAGGATAGTTTTTGATACAGGAAATCCATTGATAAATGTTCTCTTTTTCCATTAAGGTAGGCAGCTCCTAAAATGGTCATCCAAATTAAAGAAAATCGTGCAAACTCTTCTGTCCAAGTAAAAGATGTACCTATAATATATCTAGAAAACACTTGGAATAATACATCCAAAACTAATAATGCAAAAATGATAATCACAAACCACTCAAGTGCTTTATTAATCTTATTAAAGATAAATTCTGATTTATTCATATGAATTATTTTTAATTTTATTCACAATAGGTGCCAACTTTGGATATTCTATTATAAATTCTTCCACTACAGATTTTGATTTTTCTGCGAATAACAGTTTATTAGGAGTTATAATTTCTACACCCCAATCTTTAATCACTTTCATCGACTCATTAACCGATTCACTCCAAAATTCTTTTTGTGCTTGAGCAGAGTAATCTGCTGCTTCCTGAACCCAAGCTCTTTCTTCAACAGATAGTTTATCCCAATATTTAGTACCTATCAACAATACATCTGGTACAGAGGAGTGCTCGTCTAAAGTATAATATTTACTAATTTCATAATGGTTTGAAGACACAAATGACGGTGGATTATTTTCCGCCCCATCTACAACTCCTTGTTGAATGGCTGTATAAAGCTCTCCATAGGAAAGAGGTGTTGCTGAACCACCCATTGAATTTACCATATTAATAGCCATTTGATTATTCATTACTCTAATCTTTAACCCTTTTAAATCGTCTGGAGTTCTTATTGCTTTATTACTAGTGTAAAAACTTCTATTACCAGCATCATAGTAACAAAGGCCACGCAACCAAAACTTAGATCCTTTTTCTAAAATTGATTTTCCAATTTCACCTTCCAACACATCAAATTGATGCTCTTTATTTCTAAACAAATATGGTATGCCAAAAATATGATATTCAGGCACAAAATTTGATAATGTAGCCGCACTAACTTTAGTTGCTGCAACACTTCCAATTTGTAATAATTCTAATAATTCCCTTTCTGACCCCAATTGACCATCAGGAAATATTTTAACCTTTAAAGTACCTTTAGACTTCTTTTCCAATACCTTTTGAAATTCCAACATACCTTTATGTACTGGGTGTGTTTGAGGTAATGTATGTCCTAAATAAAGAACCTTTGAATCATCTACTTTTTTACAAGATATAATACTTGTAAAAATAATCAATATGAGTATAGTTTGAAACCTCATTATTAATTCTTTATGTGTTTAATGATATTTATTGCATTTGCTACATCTTGCTCTAATTTAGCATAATCTTTATTTGCAATTATTTCTTTTGAAATTAGTTGAGATCCCATTCCAACACAAGTTACCCCAGCATTAAACCAACCTGTTAAATTCTCTTTTGTTGGTGAAACACCCCCTGTTGGCATTATGCTTGTCCAAGGTTGAGGTCCTTTAATTCCTTTAACAAATTGAGGTCCGTAAATATCCCCAGGGAATAATTTAACTATTTCGCAACCTAATTCTTCGGCTCTGGCTATTTCTGTTAATGTTCCACAGCCTGGAGACCATAAAACTTTACGTCTGTTACAAGCAATAGCAATATCTTCTCGTAATACTGGAGTAACTATAAAGTTTGCTCCTAATGCCATATATAATGAAGCTGCTGCTCCATCTGTTACAGAACCAACCCCCATTATCATGCCTGGTAATTCTGCAATTGCGTATTTTGTTAATTCCCCAAAAACTTCGTGTGCATAATCTCCACGAGCTGTAAATTCCATTAAGCGAGCTCCACCATCATAACAGGCTTTTAATACTTTTTTGCTTAATTCTATATCACTATTAAAAAACAAAGGAATCATCCCGGTTTCTTTCATTGCTGTTGCTACTTCTATTCTTGTAAATTGTGCCATTGTTTATTTTTATGGATTTTAATTTAATCAATAAGTTAAGGAAAGCTGATTTGATGGATATAAACCAACTTTCCTATTACCAAACATAAATATTACTATATAGTATTATCTTGCAACTCTACCTGAAGCATCTCCACTCATTAATTTTTTAACTTCATCTATTGTAGATAAGTTTGCATCTCCTTTTATGGTGTGTTTTAAACAAGATGCTGCTACTGCAAAGTTTAATGCTTTTTGGTCATCTCCTTCATATTCTAACAAACCATAAATTAAACCTCCCATAAATGAATCTCCTCCTCCAACTCGGTCTACAATATCTGTAATTTGGTATTGTGGTGATTCAAATAATGTTTTACCATCATATAAAACTCCTGCCCAGGTATTGTGTGATGCTGAAATGGATCCTCTTAATGTGGTTATTACTTTTTTAGCTCTTGGGAATTTTTTCAACATTTGATCACAAACGGATAAAAATGCTTCTCCTTTTACATCTTCTCCTTGAGTTGTAATATCTAATCCTTCTGGTTTAATATTGAAGTGTTTCTCTGCATCTTCTTCATTTCCTAAAATAATATCACAGTACGAAGTTAATTCGGTCATTATTGCTTCTCTATCTCCTCCATATTTCCATAATTTCTGACGGTAATTTAAATCCGTTGAAATTGTTAAACCTAATTTACTAGCTACTTTTACAGCTTCTAAACATGCATCTGCCGCTCCTTGAGATATGGCTGGGGTAATACCTGTCCAATGAAACCATCCTGCTCCTTCAAATACAGATTCCCAATCTACCATTCCTGGTTCTATTTCTGCAACTGCTGAATGTTGTCTATCGTAAACTACTTTACTTCCTCTATTTACGGCTCCAGTTTCTAAGAAATAAATTCCTAATCGATCACCACCCCAAATAATATTATCACAGTTTACGCCTCTTTTTCGCATTTCCATCATAGCACATTCTCCAATATCATTTTTTGGCAAACGTGTTATAAAATCTACTGGAACACCATAATTAGCTAAGGATACTGCTACGTTGGATTCTCCTCCTCCATAAATCACATCAAATGAATTGGCTTGCGAAAATCTTAAAAATCCGTGTGGAGCTAATCTTAACATGATTTCTCCAAATGTTACTACTTTTTTCATTATATGAATTAAATAATTATTTGTTTAAAATTTGAAATATTCTTTTGCGTTCTTATAAGAAATATTTTGAATCATTTTGCCTAAAAAATCTATATCGTTTGGAACTAATCCTTGGTGTACATCTTCCGCAATTAAATTACAAAGTATTCTTCTAAAATATTCGTGTCTTGGAAAAGACAAAAAACTACGACTATCTGTAAGCATTCCAACAAATCTACTCAACAATCCCATATTCGAAAGTGTATTTAGTTGCTTTTCCATTCCATCTTTTTGATCTAAAAACCACCAGCCAGATCCCCATTGCATTTTACCTGGATGATCTGAATTTTGAAAATTCCCCATCATTGTTGCAAATACCTCGTTTTGCGATGGATTCAAATTATAAGTTATGGTTTTTGCTAGTTGATTGGTTAAATTAAGCTTATTAAACAATTTGGACATAGCTTTTGACGCAGGAAATTCTCCAATAGAATCAACTCCAGCATCTAACCCTAGTCTTTCTAATAAGTTACTATTATTATCTCTAATAGCACCTAAATGAAATTGTTGAACCCAGCCTTTAGCATGATACATTTTACATAATTCACTCAAAACAAATGAAGCATAAATATTAGCTTCATCTTTTGAAATCTCTTCTCCTTTAATTCGCTTTTTAAATATAGTATCAGCCTCATTTTCTGTAAAATTTGATATAAAAATTTCTTCCATACCGTAATCAGACAAACGACAACCATTTTCAGCAAAAAAATCTACTCTGCTTTGAATAGCTTTTATCAAACTTTCAGAGTTATTTACTAAAAACCCTACAGAATCTTCTATTTTTTTTATGTAATTTGAAAACGTCTTTTTTTCTATTAAAAGCAAAGCATCCGGTCTAAAAGTAGGATAAACTTTAGTATAAAAATTTTTTAATGAAATTTCTTTATGGTAGCGTAAATCATCTGTTGGATCATCCGTAGTGCAAACCACTTCTACTTTTAAATCTTCTAATAGTTGTGCTGGAGTTTTATTTTCTAAAATTACATTAACTTTTTTATAAATATCTTCTGCTGTACTCCGTTGAAGTAGCTCATCTATATTAAAATAACGCTTCAACTCTAAATGAGTCCAATGAAACAATGGATTGCGTAAAGTATAAGGTACCGTCTCTGCCCATTTTAAAAACTTATCTTTGTTTGATGTTTCTAAACCTGTTATGTATTTTTCATCAATACCATTGGCACGCATTGCACGCCATTTATAATGATCTCCTTCTAACCAAACTTTAGTTATATTTTTAACAGGTTTATTTTCTGCAATTTGTTTTGCCGACAAATGATTATGATAATCTATTATGGGTAAATCTTTTGCATATTTATGGTATAAGGTTTCAGCAACTTTAGATTGTAAAACAAAATTATCCGTAATAAAATTAGTTGTTTTCATTAATAAAAATTATTTTATACTAACCTCTAATGGGTTGTTGATTTTTAAAGTGAATTCTTCTAAATAACCTTCCCAAATTTCCTTCGAAGAAAACTCTTTTGCTTCTTTCCACCCAAAACCAGCATAATAAATTGCTCTTCCATTATTCACTTTTATTTCTGCATATAAATTACTCCAATCTTTTATTGGGGTGTCAAATAATTCACTTGATAACATATTACCATCTGGAACTACAATTGCTGTACCCAGTTCTGAATCTCCATGTGGTTGCCAATAAGAAATCCAACCAGCGTTTTTTATTTGTGTCGATTCACCATCTTTTTCGTGAAGTGTTAAACCTGCAAACACATTTTCTGTTCCAGATACTTCTATTTCAAATCGAGATAAATTACTACCATAATCTAAAGATATATGTTTCTTTTCTGAAATAATTTTACCATTTGCATCCCAGTTAGCATATTCTAACACAAAACTTGTTCTTATAGGACCGTTACTAATGGTTTTCCAATTTGTAAAATTCTTAGATATATAAAATGTAGAATCAACCTTAACTGCAATACCTCCAACTCCTCTACTAATACCTACATGAAAATTGTCTAGTCCTTCTCCAGAATCTTTATGATATGCTCCTTTCTCTTTCTCTGCTTTTTTATACCATTTATTTATAATTGGATACTCTACTTTTTTTAACCAAGCATCTATTCCACTAGATAGCGTTCCCCCTTTTACACCATCTTCAATCATTTTTTGAGCGGTTGGTCCAAAAGTTCTAAAACCTACTTTATTATTTTCCCAAGCATAATCATCGGTTCTTTCTGGTACGAATCTAGAATAACAATATTCAGTTCTCTCTGGCTTAGCATTTTTATCAAGAACAACAAGCTCAAATAGCTTTTCTGAATTTGCATCAATTTCAGGTTGAAATAATAGAACATCCATATTTCCATCTTGATCTTTATCTATAAATTGAGAAATTAATACGGTTTTCGTCTGTAATTCTTGTACACCTATACTTTCAAAACTTTTCCTATCTTGAAATTTCAAATCAGTTTTATTAATTTCTACAGTTTCATAAATACGAGGTGTATCAAGTGTATTTTTTACTATTACAATTGTATGTTTTTCAGTTCCACAATATGAAAATAACATTGATAAAACTACTAAAAACAAAAATTTATTAATAATATTCATTATTTATGGGTTTTGTGAGTTGCTCAATTAAATTACTAGTATAAATAATTGATTAAAACATTGCTTTATTTACTCAATTTTTATTCATTTGAAGGCTTTCCTATTGTTGCTAAAATTCCTCCATCTACATAAACTACGTGTCCATTTACAAAATCACTAGCTTTAGATGCTAAAAATATAGCTGCTCCAGCTAAATCATTTGGATCTCCCCACTTTGCTGCCGGTGTTCTATTGATAATAAAATCATTAAATGGATGTCCTTCAACTCTTATTGGTTCTGTTTGTGAAGTGGCAAAATATCCAGGCCCAATTCCATTCACTTGAATATTATACTTTGCCCATTCTGTAGCCATATTCTGTGTTAACATTTTAAGACCTCCTTTAGCCGCAGCATACGCACCTACACTGTTTCGGCCAAACTCACTCATCATAGAGCAAATATTAATCACTTTACCTTGTTTACGAGAAACCATTCCTTTCACAACATGCTTAGATACTATAAAAGGACTCACCAAATCTATATCAATTACCTCTTTAAAATCTGAAACCTCCATTTCTAATAATAACGTACGTTTTATGATCCCTGCGTTATTGATTAAAATATCTATGTTTCCAACTTCTACTTCAATTTTAGCTATTGCTGCAATTACTTCAGCCTCAACAGATACATTAAACTTATAACCTACAGCTTTAATTCCTTCTTTTTCATAACCTGCAACCGCTGCATCAATTTTTTCTTGAGAAGAATTACCATTAACAACTATTGTCGCTCCTGCTAATCCTAAGCCTCTAGCCATTGCCATTCCTAGTCCATGAGTACTCCCAGTGATTAAGGCAATTTTTCCTTTTACATTAAATAAATCCATAATTCTATTAGTTACCTTAATTCAGTTATTTTAGCCACATCCATATCATTATAATCTAAATTTTCACCTGCCATTCCCCAAATAAATGTATAGTTTGAAGTTCCTGCTCCTGAATGAATTGACCATGGTGGAGATATAACAGCTTCAAAATTTTGCATCCAAATATGACGCGTTTCTTGAGGTTGCCCCATAAAATGACACACTGCTTGATCTTGTGGAATATCTATGTAAAAATAAACTTCCATTCTTCTATCATGTACATGTGCAGGCATTGTATTCCAAACACTTCCAGTTTTCAATTCAGTCATACCCATTTGTAATTGACAAGTGGTTACAATACCTCCAATAATCATTTGATTTACTGTTCTATGATTTGCAGTTTCTAAAGACCCTAATTCAATCTTATTAGCTTCTGCCTTGCTTACTTTTTTTATTGGATAACTTTTATGGGCTGGCGCTGCATTTAAATAATACTTAGCAGGGGTATTAACATCATCACTTTTAAAAATAACTTCTTTATTACCACTACCAATGTATAAAGCATCTTTTAAACCTAATTCGTAAATAGCACCATCTACTTCAACTGTTCCATTTCCTCCAACATTAATAATTCCAATTTCTCTTCTTTCTAAAAAATAATCTGCTTTCAAAGGATCAATTGATTCTAGGGTAAGCGGTTCAATTGGCACAGCAGAACCCGCAATATATCTGTCGTAATGTGAATAGGTAAGATTTATTTTACCTAATTCCATTAAATTATCAATTAAAAATTCGTCTCTTAATTGTTGTGTATCGTATTTTTTTACTGCATCGGGGCTTGATGCATAACGTGACTCATAGTGTGTTGACATAATAATTATTTTTAATTTATATTTAAACTTCTGTTTATTCCCAATTCTAATCCTCGCAACTCTGCTAATCCACGTAACCTTCCGATACCCGAATATCCTGGATTTGTTTTTTTATGTAAATCATCTAGCATTTGATGTCCGTGATCTGGACGCATGGGGATAAGCGCATCCTTCATTCCTAAATCAATTCTTCTTTTTTGCTCTATAAGTACTTCTTTTACTATGCTATACATATCCACATTTCCTTCTAAATGATTGGCTTCATAAAAATTTCCTGCAGCATCTCTTTGTGTACTTCGTAAATGTAAAAAATGAACTCTATCTGCAAATCGTTTAAAAATTTGCACTAAATTATTATCTGCTCTAACACCTAAAGAACCTGTGCAAAATGTAATTCCGTTTGATCTATTTGGTACTTGTTCAAACAAATAGGCGTAATCTTCTTCCGTACTTACAACTCTTGGTAATCCTAAAATTGGCATTGGTGGATCATCTGGATGAATACACATTAACACCTCATTTTGAGCAGCAATAGGTATAATTTCTTTTAAAAATAAAACTAAATTTTGTTTAAGAATTGTACTATCAATCTCATTATAAGTATTTAAAACTTCTTGAAATTGTTGTACAGTATAACCTTCTTCAGCACCTGGTAAACCAGCAATAATATCATTTGTTAGTTTTTCTATTTCACTTGTAGAAAGATCATTAAAATAGATTTCAGCATTATTTTGTTGAGCATTTGTATAAATTTCTTCAGCTCCAGGTCTTTTTAAAATGAAAAGTTCAAATGCAGCAAAAGCCACAACGTCAAAACGTAATGCTCTAGATCCGTCTTCTACTTCATAATCTAAAGACGTTCTTGTCCAATCCAACACTGGCATAAAATTATAGCACACAATGCTAATTCCGCAACTAGCTAAATTTTCAATACTCTTTTTATAACTTTCAATATATTGTTGAAAATTATCTGAATGTGTTTTAATATTTTCGTGTACTGGAATACTTTCTACAACACTCCAAGTTAAACCTGCTTGTTCAATTATAGATTTTCTCTTTTTTATTTCTTCAACCGTCCAAACTTCTCCGTTTGGTATATGATGCAAAGCAGTAACAACACCTGTAGCTCCTGCTTGTTTTATATCTGTTAATTGTACAGGATCTTTTGGCCCGTACCATCTCCAAGTTTGTTCCATAATTTCCTTTCTACTTTAATTAAACTCCACTAAAAGCACTAAATCCTCCATCAATAGGAACAACAATTCCTGTTACAAATTTTGAAGCATCTGAAATTAAATAATGAATAGAACCATTTAATTCGTCAGTTTCTCCAAATCGTTTCATTGGTGTATTTCTAATTATTGTATCACCTCTGTCTGTATAGTTTCCGGTTTCTTTATCAATTAATAAATCTCTATTCTGATTTCCTATAAAGAATCCTGGGGCAATAGCATTTACTCGTAAACCTTCACCAAATTTTAAAGCCAATTCAACAGCTAACCATTTTGTATAATTATCTATCGCTGCTTTTGAAGCTGAATAACCAACAACTCTAGTTATTGCACTTTGTGCAGTCATTGATGAAATATTAATAATTACACCTTGTTTGCTTTTAACCATTTCTTTTCCAAAAATCAAGGAAGGTAAAATACTTCCAAATAAATTTAAATCTACTACCTTTTTAAAATGATCTATATTCACATCAAAAATTGTTTGATTTTCGGCAATAGTAGCTCCTGGCATATTACCGCCTGCTGCATTAATTAATACATCAATTTTCCCAAATTTATCAATTATTTTATCTGATGTTTCTTTTAAACTAGATTCATCCATAGCGTTACAAACAAAACCAGCAACATTCGCATTAATTTTTTTAAGATTGTTAATGGCTGCATCTACTATTTCATCTTTATAATCTAAAATAACTACAATAGCTCCTTGTCCAAGTAGGTATTCTGCCATATTACCACCTAAAACTCCACCCCCACCAGTAATAAGTACAACTTTATTTTCTACATTAAATAAATTCATTTATAAGATATTTTATTATGTTTATTTACTTTTAATACAATTGTTCACTGCTTTCTCACAAAATTAAAAAAGTGTCAAAAGTGGAAAACTTCAAAGATGGCTTTCCATTAATCTAAACACCTTAAATACTCATTGCTTTTTAAATTGGTATAATCACTAGGTAGTTTTATACTAATTTACTTTCAAATTTCTAGAACAAACTTATATGCTTCTTATTAAAAAACCGTCCTGTACTGTCCTTTTTTTTGAATAAGTATAAATTAGCTTTATTTCTTAAAAGAAAAAAGATACCTTTTCAAACTGTCTTTTCTTCACTAAATTTTAATTACATAATTGATTTACTTTTATTTATTAAAAGTCATCATTTATAAATTGTTAAATATGTACCTTTAAAACTTTGGTTTAAAACCATTACTTCAATATTCATATTTTTTTCTGAAGGAATAACTTCAATACTTGCTTTTCCATTTGCCATACCTATAGATTCACTTCCGGTTGGTGTTCCCTGACTTTTTAACAACTCTCCACCACTTAAACACTGAAAATAGATTCTTTTTTCATAATCAAAACAATGCAATCCATTTTTATCAATAGCTGTTGCGGTTACTAAATAATTTCCGTTTTCTAATAATTTATACGACAACGTCAATTCTTTAGCAGTGTCATTCTTTTGAAAACGGTAGTTTACAGCCAATGTATCAGAAACTTGAGTACCATTGGTAGGTATCCCTACTGCTACCAATTTATTTTCACCTTCTGTAAAGTTTACATCCCAAGTATAACCAGATGCTGGAAACTTTGAGATATCACGTTCTTTTTCACCTAAAAGTACATTGTTATGATAAAAAGCTACTTTATCGCAATTACTATAAACACTAATAGTTCTGGTTAAATCTTTTGGTCCTTGGCGCTCGGTCCAAGTATGAGATTCTATATATGTAAAAGGAACTTCACTCCAATAACTTTTAAATACATAAAAAGCATCTTTTGGATTTCCATTACGATCAACTAACCCTTTTTGATTCATATAAGGAATGTCATTTTCAGGTCGTAAAGGAGTACCAAAATCTTTAAAAGCCCATTGAATATTTCCTACAAAAGTTGAATCGGTTTCTGAGATACGTAAATGCCAATCAAATAAATCAACAATATAATTTTCACTCCAATCACCAATTTGAGCAATGTTAGATACTTTAGTTTGCACTATGGCTTCTTCCCATTCATCAGCTTTTATTAAACCTTCACCAGTAATTGGATTTTCAGTATGACGACCAACGTGGCTTGAGCCTCCATATTCGGCATGTAAAAAATGATTGTATTCTTTTTTGTACTTATCAATTGCTTTTTGATAGCTTTTATAACTTCCTGAATACCAACCTGACCAAATTGAAGGAGAAAAAACATCTACAATATCTGAGCCTTCATAATATTTTCTAATTGCTGTTTTACGAGAAGGATCTAATGTGTGCGAAAGATTATTTAATTCTGTTAAAAATGAATTAATTTCAGTTCTATCATCACCATTTTCAAAATCTGGCAACCAGTAAATTTCATTTCCTAATGACCAAATAATAATACTTGGGTGATTAAAATTCTGAGAAATTATTTCGGTTAACATATTTTTAGTGTTGGTTTTCCATGTTTCATTTCCAACACCTCCACGACACCATGGTAATTCATCCCAAACCAATAAACCTAGTTCATCACAAGCTTTATAAACTTCAGGATCTTGAGGGTAATGTGCCAAACGCACAAAATTAACACCCATTTCTTTCATTAACTCCATATCAGCACGATGCTGTTTATTGCTCATTGCAGCACCAACACCTGCATGTTCTTCGTGCCTATGTGTACCACGTAATAATAATCGTTTTCCATTTAAATAAAATGGACCATTCTGTACAAATTCAAACCAACGAAAACCAATTCTTTCTTCAACTTCATCTTTAACTTCATTATTTTCAACTAAAGAAACATTAACAGTATATAAATTAGGTGTTTGGGTATCCCATAATTCAGGGTCTTTAATATTTTCAAATAAAATAGTTGTATTTGATTGAGAAACAGGAATACTTTGTGTTGCTACTTCAACACCTTTTGGATTTTTTAAACTAGCCGTTAAGCTTAAATTTGAATTATTTTCTACATTATTAAGCGTTGCTTCAATGTTTAAGGTTGCTTTTTCATTTGAAACCGCTGGTGTTGTAATTTTTAAATCTCCAATATTTGTTTTTGGCTTAGTTACCAACCAAACATCACGTGTAATACCTCCAAAAATAAAGAAGTCACTTTTTTGAGAAGGAATTACTTCAGGGTCATACGCATTATCAACACGAACTAATACTTCATTTTCACCTGTGTGAATTAAAGTTGTAATATCTATTTCAAAACCAATATAACCACCAATATGACTTCCTGCAAGTGTTCCGTTTACAAAAACTTTTGAATTAATATTTGCTCCTTCAAAATACAATATGTAATTCTGATCTAGAACTACTTCATTTATTTTTATTTTTTTTGCATACCAACTAGCATTTCGTCGGTATCCTGGTTCTACATCTGTAGCATCTGTGCTATTCCATGAGTGTGGTAGATTTAAAACCTCCCATTCACTAATCTTTAAAGCAGGTATTTTTCTGAATCGTTTTCTAAATATCTCCAATCTTTATTGATGTTTGTTTTACTACGTTGAACTGTACTATTTGAAGTACAAGAATTTATAGCTAAATCACAAATAAAAACAGTTAATAAATAAATTATTTTTAAAAAACTATGGTTTGTAATCTTCATTTTTTTTAATTTATAATTTCTATATTTTTTACTCTTTTATGAATATTAAAAAAGCGTGTTGCTTTTTAATATGAAATATTTAAAATTAAGGCTAAAACATTTTAACCTTTTAGTAACAGAGTATTTCAAACAAACTTAAAACCTATCGCCTCAAAAACCATCCTGCACTATCTTTTTAAATGTAACAAAAAAAGTAGTTGTTCTTTTTAAGAATAAAGAATTATATTATTTTATAATTATTCAAAACAACAAATAGTCATTAAATATTTTATAAATCCATTTCATATGTTCTCATTTGTAAACTTGAAGGATTGTCTACTGTTATTGTATTAGGTAGTTTAACTAGTTTTCCTGTTTTAATAGTACGTCGAAAAATTACAATAGTATCTGAAAATTGATTTGCTACTAATAAGAATTCTCCTGAAGGGTCTATTACAAAGTTTCTTGGATGCTCTCCGTATGTTGACACACGTTCTACAAATGTTAATTTCCCCGTAGAAATGTCTATTGAAAAAACAACAATACTATCCTCTTCTGGACCTCGATTTGAAGCATATAAAAATTTGCCATCTGGTGAAACATGAATATCCGCTGCTCTATAAATGTCTTGTTTTTGTTGATACGTTTGATAATCTTCACTAAAAGAAAGTCTACCGTTTTTATAATCATAAGCAGCTATTGTTCCACTTAATTCATTAATTCCATATCCATATAATCCAATTGGATGAAACGTAAAATGCCGTGGGCCACTACCTAATTTTGATTTAATTTCTTGTTGATTTTTTAAACAATCATTTAAGTTATCAAATGTAAATTTTCTAATTTTATCTGCGCCTAAATCGTGTGCAAACAGATATTTATTATCAGGAGAAAAATTAGAAGAATGTATGTGAGAAGAACGCTGACTACTTTTATTGATACTACTATCTTTAAATTGAAGAACTTGTTTAACTTTATTTAAACTACCATCTTTTCTTATTTTAAAAAGACTTAAACTACCATCAGAATAATTTGAATTCACCAAATAACTTACCATTTTATCAATTTCTATATGTACTGGATTTACACCTCCACAATCTTGTATATTTAACAATGATATAGTACCTTTAATAGAGTCAACACTAAATGCAGCAACTTTGCCATGATGTTCCATTTGGCTTTCTAAAACTGAATAAAGGTTTTTACCGTTGGGAGATAATCGTAAAAAAGAAGAATTGATAACACTATCTAATTCGAACGTTAATATAGCTTCGCCAGTTTTATTGTCAAACTCATAAATTTTTATACCTTTCCCTAGTTCTTTATCTGTAAAACTACCAACAAATAACAATGTACGATCTCTTTTATTCTGGCACCCAAACATTATAAACAGTACTATAACAACTACTAACTTTTTTAACATATTTTTCTATTTTATTTGATAAATCTCATTTCTAATTTTCGTATTTCCATAAAAAGATTTTATTTCTGAAGTTAAATCTAGTTTTTTAATAATTATACTCGGTTACTTTTAAGTTATTAGTACATATTGAATAATTAAATTTTTAATTTATTCATTTAACAAACCATCAAAAATTATTATTATTAAATAATAACAAAAAGAGGCTGTCTAAAAAGGCAGTCTCTTAAAACTTCACTCAACTATTATTTTAATATTATATAAGGCTCTCCTTTTAATTGAATACTTTTAGAAATCACCGTTTTTTGTCCCTGTCTTTTTTGGGTATTTTGAGCACCTCCAACTGAAATTTCAACAGTACCTGAAGTTACCTCCATTTTGTGGCTTGTTAAGTTAACTGTTGCTAATTGCTTTGGCGTAATTTTAAAAGACACTGTTTTAGATTCTCCTGCTTTTAAGTGAATTCGATTAAAACCTACCAAAGAATTTGTTGGATTAAAACCATCCGTTTCTCTAGTTATATAAACTTGAACTACTTCATCTCCATCAATACTACTCGTGTTTTTAACATCAACTTTTATATTCACTTCTTCAGAAGTTTTAAATCCAGAAACTATATTTAAATTATTGTATTCAAAAGTTGAATAACTTAATCCAAAACCAAAATCATACAATGCATCACCTTCAAAATAACGATAGGTTTTACCTTTCATATTATAATCATCAAAAGCTGGAATATCATTAATATCCTTATAAAAAGTTAAGGGTAATCTTCCTGCCGGGTTATAGTCTCCAAACAATACATCAGCAATGGCAGTTCCACCAGATTGACCAGGATACCAAGCTTCAACTATTGCTGGAATATTTTCTTGCTCCCAATTAACAGCTACTGCGCTACCGTTTAACAGTACTAAAACCATTGGTTTCCCTAACTTATTTAGTTTTTTCATTAAATTTGTTTGAGCTTTAGGCAGCTTAACATCTAATCTGTCTCCATGTGCAAAACCATCTACTTTCACTTTCATTTCTTCACCTTCTAACAACGGACTTAAGCCCATACATAAAATTACCACGTCTGATTCTTTTACTAATTGAATTGCTTCATTTTCTAAATTAGAATTTGGAACTTGCCAAAGCAACTGCATCATTGCATGCTCTGTATTATCTTGCTTATACTCTAATTTAATTTCATATGCCTTACCTGCCTCTAATTGCATGTATTCGTACTCTTTTCTAGGGTGGTGAACATCTTCTCTAGCAACTAACAATTTGTTGTTTACATACAATTTCATCCCTGAAAAAGCCTCTCCTCCAATAGCATAGCTACCAGTTTCTTTAACTGATAAATAACCCGTCCAACGTACTGAGAATTTATCATAACTCATATCTTCAAAAGGTGCAGTTGTTCCCCAAACAAAATCAATAGTATTATCTACTTTTTTATGAATAGGTTCTCCCGTTAAATCTATACTATTAAAGTATTCAGCATTTAACCCATTAGATTTCAAATCTTTTGAAGTAAATAATACTTCCGATGGAATAATATCAAAAATTGGCAATCCTTCTGCTAACGGTGTTCCAACAGCATACCTAACTTTGGCATTAGGTAATTTTTCTTGAATACCTTTTAATGGCGTAATTGGGTTTGAAGGGTACCCATTGTAATTAGCTAACAATGTTTCTAAATCATTGGCATTTGGACCAATTACAGCAACCTTTTTAACGTTTTTATTTAATGGTAATATATTGTTTTCGTTTTTTAATAAAACAATTGATTTTCTTGCGGTTTGAAGTGCTAATAACCTATGCTGCTCTGAATCTACAATATCAAACGGTATTTTTTCGTATTTAACGGCTCCTTCAGGTGCAAATAAACCTACTTTCATTCGTGCTATCATTAATCTTTCAACTGAAACAGCCAATTCACTTTCTGTTATATGTCCGTTTTTAACAGCTTCTACTAATGCAGGATAAGAATCGCCACAATTTAAATCTGTTCCAGCTTTTACAGCCATTGCAGCAGCTTCTTGCTGTGTTTCTGTTATTGCATGAGCATCTTTGTCATAAAAATCTATAATTGCCCAACAATCAGAAACTATATACCCTTTAAATCCCCAATCTTTACGTAATAAATCACTTAACTCTGTATTTCCACAACAAGGTAAGCCATTGTAACTATTGTAAGCACACATAACCGAATAAACATTTGCTTCTTTTATAACCTTTTCAAATTGAGGTGTGTACGTGTTTAGCATATCAAACACTGTAGGTTCTGCATTAAAACGATGTCTATCAGCCTCAGGCCCACTATGTACGGCAAAATGCTTTGCTGTAGCAACTAATTTTAAATATTTTGGATCATCACCTTGTAAACCTTTGATAAACTGAATACCTAGTTCGCCAGTTAAATAAGGATCTTCACCATAAGTTTCCATTCCTCTTCCCCAGCGTGGGTCTCTAAAAATATTAATATTTGGTGTCCAAAATGTTAAGCCTTGATAAATACCTCGTTTTCCTCTTGATACAAATTCATGATGTTTTGCTCTAGCTTCGTCAGAAATAGCTGTAGCAACATTAAACATTTGCTCTTTATCCCACATTGCTCCCATTCCTATAGCTTGAGGAAAAACTGTAGCAACACCTGCTCTGGCAACTCCATGCAAGCATTCATTCCACCAATTATGAGCTGGAATCTCTAAACGATCAATTGATGGAGATTGATAGCTCATTTGTGATACTTTTTCTTCTAATGTCATTAAAGAAACCAAGTGTTCTGCACGTTTTTCAAATGATAAAGAATCATTTTTATGAGCCGGTGTTTTATCTGAACAAGAAGCTATAATAAGTGTGAAAAATATGATAATTGTTAATTTTAATTTCATTCTAAAATTCTTTTTATTATTTTAATAGACTATTTTAACCCTTCTAAAAATCCTGTATGTGCTTTTTTAATTTCAAAATTAGCATCAAACAACAAAGGCCATTCATTGTAATTATTATGAAATGATAATAGCCACGATTCATCATCTTTCATTCCCCAAATAGTAATTGCGTATTTATTTTCTGCCGGTATTGCATTGTAAATTTCTACTACTTCTCTTATTTTATTTTTTTGTGCAACTTGTCTTTCTGGAGTAAATGATGTAATATCCTTATCAGGATTTACGCGTACATCTAATTCAGAAAAATGAAGTTTTAATCCTTTAGCTACAGCTTTATCAACAGCTGTTTGCATTTGAGCTACCGATGGACTATTGTATTGAATATGCATTTGAAACCCAACACCATCAATTGGCACATTGTTAGCTTTCATATCATCAATTAAATTAAATATTGCAATTTGTTTTGCAACATCTGTAGTTACAGAATAATCGTTATAAAATAACAATACATCTGGATCTGCATCACGTGCAAATTGAAAACATTTTGCTATATAATCATTTCCCATTTTTTGGCTAAACACAGTGCTTCTTAAAGATCCATCCGTATTATTAATGGCTTCGTTTACTACATCCCAAGAAGTTACTTTACCTTTATATCTTGTTAATACAGCTGTTATATAATCTTTAACTTCTTTTTCAAACTCTGCATCTGTTCCTGTATAATTTTCTAACCAATCTGGAGTTGATTCGTGCCAAACTAGTGCGTGACCGTGAACATTAATTCCATTTGCTGTTGCATAATCAACTAGGGCATCTGATTTTGACCAATCATAATTACCTTTTGTTGGTTGAATTATATTCATTTTCATTTCATATTCTCCCGAGATACTTGAAAATTCATTTTTTAAAATTTCATCATATATAGATCCATCTGTAAGTTGATCAGCTTTTACAGCCATTCCAACATAAAAGGTGGTTGCAGCATCTTTTAAATAAGTTGTAAGTTCTGGTCCATTTGCTTCTAAAGTTGTTACTTGTAATATTCCTGAATTTTTCGATTTTTCAGAACTAGATACAGCTCTTACTCTATAAAAATAATTAGTTCCTTCATCTAAACCATAAACATCTTCACTAAACATAGTTGTTGGTTTTGCTTCATAGCCGACTACAAAAGATTCAAATTTTTCATTTGTTGAAATATCCAATTCGTAACCATCTGCATTATAAACTCGTGTCCAACTTACAGTAAATCCATTTGAGGTTACATTAGTTGCTGAATTAATTATTGGACTACCTAATTCTGTAGTCTTTGCAATATCGCTATCATCTCCTGCATTTGCACAATTAATAAGTGTAAACAAGCTTCCAATGATAAAAATATAGAATGTATGTATAAATTTTATTTTCATTATTTTCTATTTTAAGGGTTGCTCTAATGGAATAAGCAACCCTAGTTTAACTCAATTATTTTATTACTGAATTATATTTTTTCTTTAAGTTCAATACCATCTACATAAAATGTACCTTGAGAAACTCCCATATCTAATACTAACCTTGTTGAAGCATCATTTGCTACAAAATCCCAAGTAACTTGTTGCCAATCTGATGTTACTGTAAAATCGGGACCGTATAAAGCTCCTGTTGCAGCATTTGTTGAAAAACGAACAGTTACAGCTTCACCTTTAATCCACATTGAAGCAGTGTACTCTTTATCAACCTCAATCTCTACTGGGTCACTTACAAATTGTGCATCCCAAGAATTTCCTGCTGCAGGATTTACAACTTTTAATGCTCTTGCTCCACTGTATATTTCTGTAGTTTCAGCAAACATTCTATCTGCTCCATTCCACATTCCCCAGTTTTCAAAATTATCGCCATCGCCTAATTCTAAATCACTATTTAACAAAATATTTTGTGGTCCTGTAGGAGGTAATTTTGATGGTTGAACTGTTTCGTATACTTGCCATCTTATATTATCAAATTGAACTATAGATGGATTTGGTGTTGCAGCGTTTTGATTAATACTAACTTTAACTTGATTTAAAGCAGCTGGATTTGCATCACCATTACTTTGATTAGAAGGATCATAGTTTTTACCAAAATCTGAAACTAAACCTTCAATTGTTTGCCATCCATCAGAAGATATTACGTAATTAAATGCCCAGTTTACACCATCAGTATCAACAATAAAAACATCTACACTTGTTCCAATAGCTCCATTTGCATTTACATCCATTAAAAACACAACTTTTTCTGGATTTGATTCTTCCATCATTAATGCTCCTGCATCTGACTGACAACCATTGTAACCATTTGCTGTTGCACCTGCCCAAGTAAGTTCAGCATAATTTCCTGAAATTCCACCTGCGTTTTTATATTCAAACGTATTAAAATCTCCATAAGTAACCCAGTTATTATTTGGTCGTAAACCTCCACCATCAAAATCAGTGACTAACAACTCTTCAAACCCTAAATAAATATCTAATTCTTTTGTTATAGAGCCACCTTCGGTTATAATTTCTAATTCACCTCCTTGAGTTAAATCTGCAGGAATTGTAAACGTAATTTGTTCTGAAGAAACTACATTAAATTCCATTGATTCTCCTTGATAAATAACATCCAACACATTGTAAAACCACTCTCCATTCACTTCTACTTGATTTCCAACAGTTGGTCTTTCTGGGTTAAAATTTGCTATAAAAGGTGTTGGTTGTAAAATTTTAAAATTTGATTGAAATAACGTTCCATCTTCTTTTGTAAATGTAATTGTCTGATTTCCAAACCTACTTCCTTTTGCTTCATCAAAAGGTACTGTAAATGATATTGCTAAATTTGAATTAAATACTGGATTGAATAAAACTTCAACCTTATCATCAAAAAATATAGTTTTTACATTTTGAAGGTCTTCGCCTTCCGCCATTACAACGTCTCCTGGATATGCTTTATTTACACCCAAACCTGTATCCGATGAATATATTCCCGAAATTACAGGTTCTAGCATATCATCATTATCATCACAAGCAGTAAATACAAATGTACTTGCAAGAAAAATGAATAAATACTTTATATATTTTATTTTATTTGTATTCATAATTTTATAAGTTTTTAAAATTCAAATGCTACAGGTTCTTCTAATAACAAAGGATTCTTTGCCGTTTCAGCACTTGGAATTGGTAATAAAAAATCACTTTCTGAAGGTGTAACCTTTTTAGATGCAATAATATTTATATCTCTATCTTGATAAACACCTCTTTCTTGATTTGCTATAATTTCTAAAGCTTCAACTCTATCTCTACGAACTAAATCGAACCAATAATCACCTTCGACAACAAATTCAATTCTTCGTTCATTAAAAATATCTTCAGCTGTAATTTCATCTTTTGCATCTAATCCTGCTCTAGTTCTAACTGCGTTATATGCGTCAAGTGCATTTTGATCTGTAGTAGATGTATTATTAGCTAAAATACTTTCAGCGTGCATTAATAAAATATCTGCATAACGTAATATATTTGTGTTTACATCAGTTGACATAAAACACACGTTACCTTCATCTGGAGAGCCAACAATATATTTTCTAAACCCTGCAATAGTACTTGTTAAACCATCTTCTGGTACTGTATAACCTCCTTCTGCTGTTACTAATTCTGGATAAAAACTTCCAGGTTCCATAATAGTTCTATAACGTCTTAAATCTCCATCTTCATAAGCATTCATTAAATCTATACTTGGTTGAAATGTTCCCCAACCATCACCTACTTGCGTTAATTTTGGTGAAGCAGCTAAATATGCTTGATTAACGTTTTGAAATCCCCAATCTCCACAGGCAACCCATTGTAAAGCAAAAATAGATTCAATGTTATTATTGTAAACTGGATTAAATAAATCTTGGTAATTAGTCATTAAACTATATAGTCCACTATTAATTACTTTAGTAGTATAAATATTAGTGTTTGTATAATCACCTTGAGCTAAATATACTTTTGCTAACATACCATCACAAGCTGATTTTGTAGCTCGACCTTGATTGTTAGCATCCCATTGAGAAGGAAGTAAACTGTATGCTTTTTCATAATCTTTTATGATAAAGGCATAAATATCTTCAACTCTATTTCTATAAACTGGCTCTTTTGAATTTATTTGATCTACAGAATGTATAATAGGTATTGCACCCCATATTCTAACCAAATAAAAATATGCAGAAGCTCTCATAAAATAAGCTTCTCCCATTACTTGGTCTATAACCTCTTTTGAAACGTCTGCACCTACTTTTGTTTCTAAATTATGCATTAGAACGTTTGCATTTGCAACAACGTTATATAAAGAATCCCATCCTTCATTAGCAAATTGATTTGCTCCGTTTACAGAAAAATTCTCAAATTGCGCAAGGTCTGAATAACTTCCAATTGCATTTCCACTGTATAAATCTCCAATACTAATTAGAAATTTTTCATTAAAATAAAACCAAGGGTAACCATACATTGGGCTTCCCGAACTTAATACCTGTTGATCTGTGTTGAAGAAATTATCAACGGTTAAAGCATCTTCCGGTGGATTATTTACAAAATCTTCTGAACAAGATGCTGCAAATATCAACACAAATACTATTAATAATTTATATATTTTCATAATAAAATGTTTTAGTCAATTAAAATTCTACATTTACTCCTACCATATACGTTCTCGGCACAGGATACCTACCGTTATCAATACCCATCATCATTGAATTTTGGTTAAATGCTCCTATTTCAGGGTCGTAACCAGAATAATTAGTAAATGTGTACAAGTTTTGGATAGTAGTGTAAAATCTAACTTTACTTATTAAACTTTGTTTATCTAGAATAGCTGATGGTAATGTATAACCTAGTGTTATATTTTGAATTCTTAAATAAGAACCATCTTCAACAAATCTATCTGATACACCTGCATTTCCATTTGGATCACCAAAAACAAATCTAGGTATACCTGTATTTTCATTTACACCTTTAATAAATCTGTTATTTATAACTACAGATTGGTTACCGTTTAACTCTAACATACCTTCTGTTAACTTACGTGTCCAATTATAAACGTCATTCCCATAAGAACCATTCATTGCTAATGCTAAATCCCAGTTTTTATAGTTTAAGTTATTTGAAATGCTAAATGTAAAATCTGGATGTGGATTACCTATATACGTTTTATCTTTATCGTCAATTACATTATCTCCATTTATATCTTTCCATTTAATATCTCCTATCCAAATACCTGTATCTTCATTAATATCGCCTTGAGATGGACTATTGTACAATTCTTCTTCGCTTGAAAATAAACCATCAGAAATAAGACCATAATACAACCCTACTGGTTGTCCAACAGCCGTTTTGGTAATGGTGTTATTAAATTCAATTGTTTGGAATATAGCAGAATTATCATCAGCTAAAGAGACTAACTTATTCTTGTATTTTGAAAAAACAAAAGAACTTGTCCAATTAAAATTATCGTTTGAAATGTTACGTGTTGTTAACATTACATCAATACCCTTATTTTCCATTTCACCTAAATTTACAAATGGAGGTTGTAACCCTAAATAAGAGGCTACATTATAAGCTCCTAAATAACTTGGCAATGGCTCTTGAAATAAGAAATCTGCTGAAGTTTTCTTATACAAATCTAAATCTAACTTTATTTTATTATCAATAAAACCTAACTCTATACCTAAGTTTGTAGACTTGGTAGATTCCCATTTAACATCTGGATTTGCAATGTTTTGCTGTGTAAACCCCGTACCGTATGCAGTTGCAACATTTCTTAACGCTGCTCCATATTTATAACCACCAATGTTTTGATTTCCTACTTCACCATATCCAATTCTTACCTTTGCTAAACTGATGATATCTTCAGTACTTTCCATAAAGTTTTCATTACTTAATACCCAAGCAGCAGAAAATGATGGAAAATATCCCCATTTGTTATTGTCTCCAAAGTTTGACGAAGCATCGGCACGCATAGTTGCTGTTAACAAATACTTACTATCAAATGAATAATTTACTCGCCCAAAGTATGACATTAAACTCCAAGTACCTTTCCAGTTATTATTTCTAGCCGTATCTTCATCTCCTAAATTAATTGTGCTAATATCATTGGTTAAGAAATCTCTTCTGCTTAAACTAACTCCTTCCCATTTAGATTCTTGAGATTCCTGACCGACCATTGCGTTAATAGAATGTTTGCCTATTGTTTTGTTGTAGTTTAAATAGTTTTTATAAATCCAGTAAAAGCTATCTGTATTTTGTTTAGCTGAAGTTGCAACACTATTGGACTCTATTCCCATTTCATAAGTTGGATTAAATACTGCTACTTTAGTGGTATTATAATCATAACCTAATTCAGTTCTAAATGTAAAATCTTTTAAAATTGAAAATTCTCCAAAAAAGTTTCCGTTTATTTTAAAACGATCTAATTGGTTATTTCTAATTTCTGCCCAAGCAACTGGGTTTCTACCATTACTAACTCCTGTGTTATCTGTTGGTCCTCCCCAACTTCCATCTGAATATTTTACTGGAACACCAGGCGACTGTCTAACAGCACTACTAATTACACCACTTTCATCATCATTAAAAGTTATATGTTCGCGTGATTTACTTACAGTAATATTATTTCCAACTTTGAACCAATCATTTACTTTGTGGTCTAAATTTAATCGGATAGCGACTCTGTTAAAATCTGAATTAATAACTATACCTTCTTGATCAAAATAGTTTATTGATGTATAAAATTTTGTTTTTTCTGTTCCTCCTTTTACAGAAACTTGATGATTCATAATTGGAGCCACTTGAAATATTTCTTTTTGCCAATTAGTTCCACTTCCTAATAAAGCTGTATTTTGTAACTCTAAGGGAACTGATTGCCCTCTAACTGCTGCTATTTCTTTATAGAATTCTGCATATTCTTGTAGATTCATTAAATCTATATATGTTGGTGTGCTTTGATAACCTAAATAAGATTCATAGGAAATAGTTGATTTACCATTCTTTCCCTTTTTAGTTGTTATTAAAACTACCCCATTAGATGCTCTTGAACCATAAATAGCCGTTGCTGATGCATCTTTTAATACCTGCATAGATTCTATATCTGAAGGGTTTATGCTAGATAGTGCACTAACTTTTGTTTGCCCATTTCCACCTCCTAATGATGAAAAAGAAAACGAATCATTATTAGAATCTGCTTCAACTGGAACTCCATCTATTACATACAATGGTTCATTATTACCCGTTAATGAAGTTATTCCTCGTACTCTAACAGAAACGCCTCCTCCTGGTGCTCCAGAATTTTGCATTACAGTTACTCCTGAAACTTTACCTTGTAAGGCTTGATCAACTCCTGTAAATGGTTGATCTTCTAAAGCATCAGCTTTTACTGTTGCAATAGCTCCTGTTAAATCACTTTTTTTAACAGCTCCATATCCAATAATTACAACTTCATCTAAAGATTGAGCATCTTCGTTCAAAGTAATATTGATGGTTGTTTTACCATTAAGTGCTACATTTTGAGTTTGAAACCCAACATAACTAACAATTAATGTGGCATTTAATGGAACTTGTTCTAAAATAAAATTCCCATCAAAATCAGATATAGTACCATTGTCGGTACCTTTAACTAAAATACTTGCTCCAGGTAATGGTACGTCTCCACTGGAGACTGTTCCTGTAACAGTTTGACTAAAAATTACGCTTCCGGATAATAATATCAACAGAAAAAATAACTTTTTTACAAATTTGTTGTTCATAATTAATTTTACTATTTGGTTAAATAAATTTGTGTTTTGAATTTTTATCTAGCATTACTAAAACGTTTTCAAAAAATTCTAATTAAAATTACATTTAACTTTAATTAAGTAATAACATATTTGTTGCATTCAATTGTATTATTGTCTCAGAACAATATAACTAAATAATTTTAAGAACTTTAGATACGTTAAATAAATTTATATTATTCAATAATATTTTATTTAACTTCTGTAGGTAATTTTCCAAAACGTTTTTTAAAACATTTAGTGAAGTATGATGGTGAAGCAAAACCAACTTTATATACAATATCACTAACTGTAAATTGTTTGCTTTGTATTAATTGTTTTGCTTTTTCTAATCTAACATTTCTAATAAATTCATTTACTGATGTACCTGTTAATGTTTTTAGTTTTCTATATAATTGACTTCTACTTAAGAACATTTCTTCGGCTAATGATTCTGCTGTTAAATTAGGGTCTGCTAAATGTAATTCTATATACTTTAATGCTTTTTGTATAAATTGATTATCTAAAGTTGTAGTGTTTTCTTTTGTTTTGTTTGAAACTCCCGTATAAAACTTATTAAAAATAATTTGTCTACTAGATATTAATTGTGATAAAGTAGATTTTAGAATCTCCATACTAAAAGGCTTGCTGATATATGCATCGGCACCAGAATCTAATCCTTTTACCTTATCTTCAACCATAGATTTTGCCGACAACATTAATAATGGAATATGGCTTGTTTTTAAATTGGTTTTTATGGCTTTACATAACTCAACACCATCCATTTCTGGCATTACTACATCTGTTAAAATAACATCTGGTAATTTTTTTAAAGCTTTTTCCAACCCTATTTTTCCATTTGATGCAGTAACAACTTTGTATGATTTTTCTAATACAGACCTTAAATAATTTCTTAATTCGGTATTGTCTTCTATAATTAATAAAGTGTATGTTTTTTTATCAATACTCTCTGGCTGCTGAATTTCAGGGTGTAAAGTGGTGTCAAAGTTTAGAATAACATCTGATAGTTTTTCGTCAATTTCTGCTTCTTCATCTATAAATTTTGGATTTTTATTAATTATTGGAAGTATTACTCTAAACTGTGTGCCTTTATTTACCTTACTATTTACTTCAATTTCACCTTTGTGTAATTCTATAAAATCTTTTACAACTTCTAACCCTATTCCTGTGCTCCCATAATAGCCTTTATTTAATTTATTTACTTGATAAAAACGCTCGAAAATTTTTGTTAACTCTTTTTTTGAAAGTCCCTTTCCTGTGTCTTTAACAATAATTTCAAATGCTTCTACATTTTTATTAGGATTCACTAATTCTAAATACTTAGGTTTTTCTATTTTTTTGGTTAAAACTATAATTTTACCTTTATCAGGTGTTACTTTAAAAGCATTTGATATAATATTGAATAATACTTTTTCAATCATTTGTTTATCTATATATGATTGAAAGTTTTCACTTTTAGATTCAAAAACCAACTCAATTTTTCTATGAGCTGCCTCTTCTTTAAAGCAACTAACTACTTCATTTACAAAAGAAATAATATTTACTTTTTCGGGTTTTAACTGAATTTTATTCGATTTTAATTTTCTAAAATCCATTAACTCATTAATTAATCTGTTTAATCTTTCTGCATTTTTCTGAATGATGTTTAACTTTTCATTTGCTTCCTCTGAAAATTCTATTTTTTTATCTTTTAACAAATCCTGTAATGGATTTAATATTAACGTTAATGGTGTTCTAAATTCATGTGAAATATTAGTAAAAAATTGTAACTTTTTATTGTTTAGTTTTTCTTCTTGAATACGTTTATCTCGTTCAAATTTTACGGCTTGTTTCTCTTTAAATCTTTGTTGTAAAATCCAATTTATGGCAAAAATTAACCCAACAAATAATACTAAATATACAACATACGCCCAATTAGTTAAATACCAAGGTGGCAACACTTTAATATTTAGTTTTAATGGTTTTTTTGTCCAAACTCCATCATTATTTCTTGCCTTTACATTAAACACATACTCTCCTGCTGATAAATTAGTATATGTTGCACTTTTATTGTTTCCAACATAATTCCATTCTGGATCAACACCCTCCATAAAATAGGCGTATTGGTGCTTTTCTGGTCTTGTATAATTCAAACCTATATAATCAATAGTAAAAACTGACTGACTATATTTTAATGTGATATTTTTTGTGCTAGAAATTGATTTTGAAAGTAACGAACCTTTTTTAGAAGGACTAACAGATTTGTTAAACAATTTGAAATCCGTAAAAAACAATTTTGGTTCTATCTTATTCTTTTTCATTTTATCAGGATGAAAATAATTTACGCCTAAATAACCTCCAAAAAATAATTCGCCAGTTCTACTTTTTAAAACAGCATTGTAATTAAAATCATTTACCAACAACCCATCATCTTTGGTATAATTAAATGCTGTATTGTTTGCTCTATCTAATTTTGTAATTCCTCCTGTTCCTGCAACCCAAATAATACCATTATTACTTTCAACAATAGAGCTTACGTACATTTCCTTAAAACCCTCAATTTCATTATACCAAATAAATTCTTTAGAATCTTTATTATAACTAAACAATCCTCCTCCATCAGTTCCTATCCAAATTAACCCATCTTTAGATTGCGTTATTGAGAGTATTCTGTGTGTACTTGAATGGTTTCTTAATTTAACAGACATTTTATCTCTAAATGAAATAACTTTTAGTTTATTGTTGTTAACTTGTTTTACTTGAAATAATCCATTTGTTGTTCCTAACCAAACAATGTCCTCGTTGTCTACAAATACTTTTCTTATATCTGCATTGTTAATATCATATTTTAAAAATTCTTTTGTATTACAATGAATAATTTCATTATTTTTTACTTTAAGAAAATGAAGCCCTTTTAAAAATGTACCAATCCATATAACCCCTTTAGAATCTTCATCTATACTTAAAACCCTATTCGATTTTATGTTACTATTTTTAACAGAAAAATTTGAAAACTCTTTGGTTTTAAAATTAAATTTGGTTAATCCACTAGTCCAACTCCCTAACCAAATTCGTTCTTTTTTATCTATATAAATTGCTGTTACATCATTACTCAAAATTTTCCCAAATCCAGAATTCTCTTTGCTATTTATATGAAAAAACGTATTTCTTTCTTTGTCATATATATCAACCCCTCCTCCATCTGTTGCTATCCAAAGTCTATTTTTTTTATCTTCTTGAATTCCTGTAACTGAAATTCCTTGTAATGAGTTTGGATCGTTTGTTATATTTTGAATTGAATTAAACTTATTATATAAATTATCAACAACAGCAACACCTCTATTATAAAAACCAATCCAAATCCTCTGCTCATTATCAACTAATAAAGACCATACTGAATTTGATTTTAAACTATTCTTATCCATATTATTATGCAAGTATTGATAAATAACTTCTCCTTGCTTATTTACAATAACAAGTCCTTCATTTTCTATTCCACAAATTATATGGTTATCATACTCTATAATCGATAATATTCTTTTGTTTGTAAATTTATAATTGAAAACTTCCTTTTTTGATGAACTTAACGATATTTTGTATAGACCTTCATTTCTTGTTCCAATCCATAAATTATTTGTTGAATCTTTAAAAAGTGTCTCAATTGAAACCTCTGAAATAATTTTGTTGTGAATAATTTTTTCCTTGTTTTCAAAATCAAAAAGATACAATCCGTTTGATGATCCTATGTAAAATTTATTTTTGGAAACTTTTAATATTGAATTGATCAAAAAACTATCGGATAATTCTTCATTAAAAGGAATAATCTCTGATCTAAAAGTAGATTTATTTACTTTAAATAAAGAGCCATAACCATAGGTGCCAACTATAAGTTCATCTTCATTTAACTCTTCAACTGTTTTAATCTGAATTGTATAATTCTCTGCTGCAGGTAAACTACTATTTAAATTTATTCGTACAAAATTATCAAACTCTTTGTTATACAAATTCAAGCCTTCATCTGTACATATCCATAATTTCCCTGTACTATCTTCAAATATTGAATTTATTAAACTACTATTTAAAGAATTTAACTGATCCCATTGGTACTCGTATAATTTATAATTAATTCCGTCATACCTGTATAACCCTGCACCATTTGTTCCAAACCAAATAAAACCTTCTGAATCTTGTTTTATTGCTGAAACGGCACGTTTTGTAATACCTTCTTTTATATCAATAAATTTGAAATTATTAATTTCTTGAGAATAACCAAAAAGCATGAAAATAAAATATCCAACAAAAAAAAATAAAAATTTTTTATACATGTATATTTGTAGAATTAGGTATTATAAATTTAAAAGTTAATTTAACCATAACGAATATATAAAACTTCTGTTAAAGTATAAATTAATTAACTCACCTATAATTTTAAATTGATGAATTTCATTCTTAAAAATAGTGCTTATTACCGTTTTATTTTAACAGCATTGATAACCTTATTGTTTTTAAAAGAATTGCCATCTTTTTTAAGATGAGTACTAATTCATAAGTTTATTTTAATTGTTAAACCTGTTTTAAAAAACTTATCTAAGTTTCAAAAACAAGTACATATGGTTACAAATTATAAAATAGCAAAATACTATTTAATTTCATGATTATTAATAAAATTAATCATTGCTTGCCTGTAATGAAGATAATCATTTGGAGGCGGACCTGCATTAGCATCTAAATAAGTTTTTATCCACCAAGGATGATCTAAATCTTCCAAATTACCATTGAGTATATTTTTAAAAAAAACACCCGTAGTAGTTGATTTTTTTAGATAGTTTACTTTTGAAGTATAACCTTTTAATGGCGGTGAGCCCATAAAATAATTAGTCATTAAAGCCACATCGGGAGATTCAGCATAAGGGATTTTTGCTCCTTTTTTTTACACTTGGTCCATAAAAATTCATATAAATCTGCCAAGAAGATAATTGTTCTGAAAGGTGATTACTCTTTTTTAAAGTTCCCATACCGTGATCTGCTGATATAATAAAAAATGAGGTTTCCCATAAACCTTCATTTTTCAAAAATGTAACAAGCTTTCCTAATTCAGCATCAGCATTTAAAATTGCTTTAATATATTTAGAATCTGGATTTGTTTTTCCTTGTGAACCTTTCCAAGAACTTCTAATTTCTTGTAAATGCAAACGCACTAATCTTGCACCATCTTCCTTGATTTGTTTTATGGCTAAGTCAACTACTTTAGTGTCGGGCATTATCTCTGCATAATGAAAATTTGCAGTTATAAAAACATCATACAAGGTATGCCCTCCAACATAAACCGATTTAATTCCTTTTAGTTTTGCTGATAAAAAAATATCATCTAAATCTTGTGTTTCAAAAACATGCGTTCCTGTGTGCATGCCAATATTGGGTAGAGATGCACCTCCCCAAGGCTCACTTCCATCTGGTAATTTTACTCTACCTACCGGACTATTAGAATAGGCGTCTTGTACCAAAACTCCATTTTCAGCAAAATATTTTAAGTTCTCAGCTCCCTCCGCAATAGCCGTCTCAGCAGCATCTTTCATTAAACCATCTATAATAAACTGAATAACTAAAGGTTGCTCAACTTTATTTATTTTTCCCTGGACCGCTTTTAATTATTTAGATTGCTTTGATTAATAACAGTTTGAAAATAAAAACACTACTAAGATTAAAATGAATAGACTTCTCATTTGTTTAATTTTTTAACTTTTGAAAAGAGATTTTTTAGCCATTTTTCTCTTAACTATATTCTAATTTTATATTTATTTGAAAATTAAATCTACTACTTTTAAAGTACTCGATTCTTTGTTCCCATTTGGAACATCTTGAAGTATAACAGATAAAACACTTTCCTCTTTCCAACGATAAAAATCACCTAACATATCATTCATATAAGGTCCTTTTACTGTATGTTGAATATGCCAATCTTTCCAATTATTTTTAGCTGTAGCCACTGCAATTATTAAATCTCTATTATCTTGATCATTATTTTCAATAACTAAATTATTACTACCTGCATAAATCATAATTAAATTATCTTGGTTATCAACAAATACTTTTGGTCGGTTTCCTACCTTAAGATCCATTTCAAAATGTTGCCACTGTCCATTAACGTCTCTCCAGTAGTGGTGATAACGCCTTGCCTCTCCTGGCCCCCAGCGTGATGCACCTAAAACACTACCTGAGTCTTTAATAGTTTTCTCAGTACTATGGTACATTACAACATGTATACGATTTTTAGAATCAATTGCTTGCCCGTGATCATTCATTAACCCCAACTCTCTACGAATAGGAGCTACAACAATTCCTTCTGAATTAACCTGAGGAATTTCCTTTAAAGATTTTCCTACATTATTTTTCCATGTATTTCCTTTATCTTTACTATATACATACACTAAATCGTGATTTGCACCTTGACTATTCTCTCTCCAAACCCAAGTTGCATGCAATGTTCCTTCGTTGTCATAATCGTAACCATTGGGATAAGAACATCTTGAATCACTTACACCTAAAGCGTCTTTAAAAATACCCTCAGCACTATCAATTTGGCGTGTGTTTTCCCATTTTCCAATAGCAGCATTATAATCTACCAACATTCTATCTCCATTTCCTGAACCGCGAACACGATAGTTGAATTGAAGATTCCCTTCTGGTGTTTGCCAAAATTTTGGATACGTTAATTTAAAAGGTTTTCCTTTCTCTAGCTCAGGTAAAATTGGACCAAATGAACTCGCATCCCATTTCATAGTTTTAGGATTATTTGCTAAGCCTTTTATAGACACTCTATAATGAAGCGTATCTACATGATGGTCAAATGCTACATGTATGGTACCATCATTTGGGCAAATCCCCATTGATATTGCATTATGCGAATCGCTACTTTTAAAATGATAGTCCATAAAACGAATGGTTTTCCATTCACCATTTGGCAGTGACCTACGACTAATACAAACACGACGTTCACTATTGTAATAAACAACGTACTGATACCCTTTATGGGAAATTAATGCATCTTTTTGAAATGTTCTTCCATTTATAGCACTAGAATACTTTCCGTCAAAATTAAGTGCACTTTCATCAACATTACTAATGCTTTCGTTAATTACTTTGACTTGTGCTAAGGTATTAAACATTATAAATACGCCTAATAGGGTTGTAAAAATTATAGTATGTAATGTTAACTTCATGATTATGGTTTTACAATTTAATTCTTCTTTTTTAATAATACTGGTGAATTTGGTGTGAAAAAATTATTGAATTATTTTACTTCATTTAAAACAATTATTTCCATCTAAAACAAAACTCATATTAGAAAACCATCTCAATCACTAATGTTTGGATTTTGAAGATCTAGTATCAACAAGAAAATCTTTCCCCCACTTTGCTCTCAATTCAACAGCAAGTTCTTTTATTTGTATTTATTTGCCTTTTCTTGTTTTCTTTTTAATGCATTTCGCATTTCTTTAAGCACCTCTTTATATTTAACATCTGCAACCATATTCTTATTTTCTGCTGGATCATGTTTACGATTATATAACATCTCTTCTCCATTTTCAAACAGAGAATAAGTAAAATCATCGGTTACTATAGCATCTGCTTTTTTAAAACGAGCATAAGTATATGCTCTAAAAGACTTCTCAGGATTATCTAAAGTAGCTTTAAAACTTTTTCCCATAATATAATTTGGTACAGGTATGTTTGCCAAATCGCAGAGAGTTGGATAAATATCTACACTTTCTACCAATGCTTCAGTATGTTTTCCTGTTGATTTTCCTGGAACTTTTACCACTAAAGGTACCTGTAAAGCGTTATGTAAAGTATTGTGTTTTCCCCAAAACTCATGCTCTCCCAAATGCCAACCATGATCTCCCCAAACTACTACAATTGTATTTTTTGCCAATCCAAGTGTTTCAAGCTCATTTAAAACTTCACCAACTAACTGATCTACATAACTAACGCAAGCATAATATCCATGGCGCATCATTTTGTGAAATTCTACAGTATTGGGTTTATAATCACCAAAGCTATAGCTCTTAAATTCTCCACTACCTCTTAAAGATTTTGGAGCATTTTCAGGCAAATGACGATTATCTGCAATCTCTATTGAATCTCGTTCATATAAATCCCAGTATTTTTTAGGTGCATAAAAAGGCATATGAGGTCTAAAAAATCCGCAAGCCATAAAAAATGATTCTCCTGATTCTTTAAAACGGCGTAAATCTTTGATCGTTTTTTGTGCGATTTTATAATCTGGATAAGCACTATCATCAACTTCTGGAGCTTCATAAACACGTCCATTTCCAGATTTCATAATCACGCCGTTAGTTTTAGGGTCATAACTTACTCTATGTCCTCCTTTTGGCATCCAAGGGTTTTCGCTCCAACTTGCTTCTTGAACATCTTTATTATAATGAAAAATTTTTCCATTAGAAATACTTGTATAACCAGCTTCTTTAAAAAGACCTGGTAATGTTTTTGCATTTGGAACATCTTCTTCTGCTTTTGCTCTATAATCTATAAAACGTGTTTTTGTTGGTAGAATACTGGTTAGTAAACTGGCTCTTGAAGCACCACAAACAGGTACATTGCAATAGGCTCTATTAAAGACCAAACTTTCACTAGCTAGTTTATCTAAATTTGGAGATTTTATATGTTTTGCCCCATAAATATTTAACTCTGGACGTAAATCATCTATAGCAATGAACAAAACATTCATTGGTTTTTGATTTTGAGTAGCTTCAGTTTTCTCTTTTGAGGATTTACAGGAAACTAAAAGAATGGATAAAGCAAATATGTAAGTAAAAAGTTTTTTTATCATCATAATATTACCAATGTTTTATAACGATATAATCGTCTTTTGTGAGTGAATTTTTTATAGAATCTGGAATTTTTCTTCGAGGTGTATCTTGGTCTAACTTGAATCCTTTTTTACCTTTGGGCGTAATAATTGGCATATTCCCAATTGTTTCATCCAAAATATCGCCTTGAGCTTTCATCCAAGTAAACATATCTGTTACTAATTGCTTTTTCATCAACTTAAATTCAGGGTTATTTGCTAAGTTGTTTTGTTCAAAAGGATCATTTTCTAAATCGTACAATTCTTCAAAAGGTTCGTTTTTAAATTTGTTTGCTCCTCTTTTTATAAAATAATCTACATTTGGTTTTCCTGTTAAATTTTGTTCAACAACTTCTAATGAATTAAAATTTCTGATGTATTTATAACGTTTATCACGAATCATTCTTGATGGGAAAATCTCTGAATTTAGAATGTTCTGATTGGTTCTTACTCCATACACATATTTATGAACAGCCACATCTTTTCCTTTTAAGATTGGTAAAAAACTCTTACCATCAATATCTTGTACTGGTTTACCTCCTGCAAGTTCCATAAAAGTTGGTAACACATCTGTATAATGTATCAACTGATTTGATGTTGTTCCTGCTTTAATCACTTTTGGCCAACGTACTACAAAAGGTACTTTTAAACCAATGTCTTTTACTGTAAATTTACCTGAAACTCCATGGTCTGCACTATAAATAAATAAAGTATTTTCATTTAAATATGTATCTACTAATGCTAAAACTTTTTCTATCTGAGTATTATCTTCTTCAATACTTCTGTAATAACCTGATCTACTTTTTATGTATGCTTCATTATTCTTTTTATCTTCATTAAAAGGATAAAACTTTAGGTTATTTACATCTGGGTTTTTAACATCAAAATATTTTCCATGAGGATATTTTGAGGTGATGAACATACAAAATGGTTTTTTGGCAGTTTTTAAATAACTCTCAATACTGTCTAGAGGAATATAATCTCTTGGTACATCTATTTTAGGAACTGGTTCCCATTCTTTGTCCCACTGGTAAACACTTGCTGGTTTTACGTGGCTTTTCCCTGCCAAAACAACTTGATAACCCAACTTTTTCATTCTAGAAGTTACACTTTCTATATGGGGTCTTGTTGCTGTATGATTTGCAAAACATCCATTTTTAACAGGATATTTTCCTGTAAAAACTTGAGATCTACTTGGTGCACAAATGGCTTGAGCAGTAAATGCATTGGTAAATAACATTCCTTCTTTTGCTAACCTATCTACAGCAGAAGTATTTACTTTTTCATTACCATAACAACCATAATCGTAAACATCTTGGTCGTCTGCTAAATAAAATATGATGTTGGGTTTTTCTTTCTGATTTGCATCAACTTTAGCAACATTGTTAGATTTATTATTAGTCAAACATCCTGTAAATGCTACACTCATCACTACCAAAAAAGGTAAAATTGAAAACTTTTTACTCATTTCTTAAATTCTATTATTGATATTTTTTTACACCTTCTACTTTAGGATAAGGTACTTTTTGTTTGTTTTTAACCCAAGTTCCTGTTGGAGCATTATTGGTTTTTAACCAAGCTAACATATCTGCATTCATTTGCAATGCAATTTCCATTTCTTTAGATGAAGGGTTTTCTAAAATATTTCTTTCTTCAGAAATATCTTTGGTGATATTATACATTTCAAATGCTTCAGTTTCATAAAAATAAAATAGTTTATAATACGTATCTCCTATTCTTGATTGAATAAGTGTTGATGGTGAAAAACGTTCATCCATATATCCTGGAAGATGCCAAAACAAATTATTTCTTGAGATTCTTTTTGCATTTCCTGTTAAAACTTTTGCAAAAGAAGCTCCATCATATTTAGGTTTGTTTCCATCTTTCTTTTTTAATGTAGCTAAATCAACCCCAACTAAATCTGCAAAAGTGGGTAGAAAATCTATACAATGTACTGCTTGATTGGTTACCGAATTTTCTTGTATCACATTTGGATATCTGAAAATTAATGGAACTCTAAGACCACCTTCTGTTAAATTTCCTTTTTCACCTTTCAATGGTGTATTTTTAAATAATCCTCCATTATCAGAATAAAATATAAAAATGGTGTTTTCTGTAATGTCATCTTCATAATTTCCATCTCCATTTGGATCTTTTAAAGCATTATTTATTTTCCCCACATTTTGGTCTAACAATTCAATCATAGAAGCATATTCTGCAACTCTTGGTTTTAATCCGCGTTTCAAATACTTTTCGGTTAAATCTTTTCTGCCAGTAACATCAGAATGAACTGCGTGAAAAGGAATGTATAAAAAGAACGGATTTTCGTCATTTGCTTTTTCTTTGATATAATCTACAGAGAAATCTCCAATTGCATCTGTAAGGTGTTTTGGAGTTCCTTTTAAAAGAGTTATATCTCCTTGAGATGCATAAGGTTTTAAAATCGTATTAAGGTATTCATCATCATAAGGGTTTGCATATTTATCTACAAACTCTGAATTAAACGTCCATCCTTTTTTATCGGAATTTAGTGCTAAATAGAAAGATTTTGTTCTTTTCCCTTTAATAGGAGCCGCTATAATGTGATGAATATCTGCTGGTAAATCTATACCATAATCACCTTTTAAAGGATGTGGAGTTCCGTGACTTTTACCCACTAATGCTGTTTGATAGCCTTTTGTTTTTAAAACATCAAACATATTGATACCATCTTCTGCAATTACTTTTTTTTGCTTGAAAGGCTCAATAAGTACATTTGGAAATCCTTTGGTTCTTTTGTCTTGTCTTTTTAAAGAGCCCACATTATATACCTGATTATCTACTCCTGTTGCATATTGCCCACTAATTAAAGCTGCTCTTGATGGTGCACAATTTTGGTTGGTATAGGCATTTGTAAAAGACATCCCTTGAGATGCTAATTTATCGATTACAGGAGTCTCATATATTTTAGAACCGTTATTTCCATTTGTATTTCCTGTGCTTATATCTGTCCAACCTAAATCATCTGCAAATATGAATACGATGTTTGGTTTCTTTTTTTTTGTTTCTGCTTTTTTTGTTTTATTAGAACTACAAGAAAACATAAAAACAATGCTTAAAAAAGCTAAAAACGAAATGGCTCCTTTTAGGATTTTAAAAATTACTATACTTAAATTCTTACTCATAATTTTATTCAAATTTTACCCAATCTAATTTTAATAAACTACCTTTTTCTGTTTTAAAAACTAAATAAATATCCGTTACTTCTATACTATTATTTATTTTGGATTCTATTTTCTGAAAAGTTTTCAATTGATTTTCAGGTGATAATTTTATCTTTCCAATACACTTGCCTTTTGGACTTTTTGTTCTTATTTCTAACGTTCCTTTTTTACCGTCAAAAGAAATATTTGCAATTATTTTTTGATATTTTTTATTGAATGTTACATTCGCAAATTGTATCCAATCACCATTTTTGATGTTAACAAGTGTAAAACCTTTTTCTTTACTGCCAGTTTTTAGGATTTCTTCTGATGATTTTTCGTAAAACCATTCTGCTTCAATTTTTTCCCAAGAAGCATTATACTGTCCAACTCCATTGCTGAAATGTTGATCTAAAAAATTAGTATCTGTTACAATTTCCCCATCATCATCCATATGGCAATAGGTAATAATAGATTCTCTAAACTTGAAGCCTTTTTTGAGGTAGTAACACCAAATATGGTAAAATTGACCTTTCCATTTAAAAAAGCTACCGTGTGCATACTCGCTTAGATGATGACCTTCACCTAAAGGCCCAACACTTTCATAAGGTCCATAAACATTTTTAGATGTTGCATAATCTCTACCCCAACTTAAATAGTAGGTGTCTTTATGTTTGAATATGTAATTTTTATCCATCCAATGAGGCGCATTCTTCCACTCTTGCCCATTAATTTTTATGGGTTTTGGGGTTTCTGCGACAGAAATCATATCTTCATTTAACTTTGTTATATGAAATCCACCTCCTTCTTTATCTCCATAAATTAAGTACGGTGTTTTATTTGCATCATCATCAATTAAAATTGTTGGATCGTGCATTGGAGCAACTAATGGCTTATTTAAGGGATCTATAAACTGACCTGTTGGAGCATCTGAAGTCATTACTCCAACACCTCGTTTTCTATCTGAAAAATAGAAATAGTACTTTCCGTTTCTGCTCGCTGCATCACTCGCCCAGCAATCGGTACTATTATCGTCCATATAATTCTCTTTCGGACTGATTTTATAACGTAACTTCCAGTCAGTTAAATCGGTTGAAGAAAATACACGCCAATCTCTCATCGTCCAAATTTTATCATCAGGAGTGGCATCGTGCCCAGAATATAAATAAATGGTATCATTAAAAACACGGATGTGTGGATCTGACACTCCCAAGCCCTTAAGAATTGGGTTTTGTGCAAAAATGAAACTTGAATTTAGCGTAATTAACACTAAAATAAAGTACTTATATTCTTTCATCATAAATAATTTTAAATTACAATTAAATATAAAGATTCGTTATTTAATGAGCTGCTCCTATAACCTTAACTGGTTTTCCATCTGAACCGTTTACTCGGGTTTTTTGATCCACAAAATAAGGCTGAAAAGTATACGATGAATTTGGATCCCATTTAGCATTAATTGTTGGCAAGTACTTTTTAAATGCTTCAATTTCATCTTTGTAATCAGGATTCTTCGCTTCATTTTTCCATTCGTTCGGATCTTTTTTATGATCGTAAAACTCTTCCGTTCCATCTTCATATTGAATATACCGATATCCGTTTGCTTTTATTGAGTGGTTATCTTTACCAAAAGTGGTTAATGCATATACGCCTTCTTCATTCTTTCCACCCCTCATTATTGGCACTAAACTAATTCCTTCATTTCTACCATATGCAGGTAAGCCACTTAATTCTAATAGGGTTGGGTAAATTGAAAGCATTTCAACAGGAGCATCAATTTTTTTTCCTTTAGGTACATTTGGACCTGCAAACATTAATGGTGCTTTTGTGGCAGTTTCCCATAATGCATGTTTAGCAAAGGTTCCTTTTTCACCTAAACGATATCCGTGATCAGACCATAAAACAATTACTGTATTATCAGCATATTCACTATTTTCAAGCGCTTCCATAACACGTCCTATTTCATAATCCACAAAACTTACACAGGCCAAATAAGCTTGAATAATTTTTTTCCATTCTCCTGTTTCTTTTGCCCATTCTGTTGAAGGCATCATTGGTAAATCGTTAATTTGAAGCCCTACATTAGGAATATCATTTAAATCATCTGATTGATATGGTGCTACTTCAATTCCTTCTAACGGATGCATATCAAACCATTTTTGTGGTACATATAAAGGTACATGAGGACGTAGAAAACCTAGGGCCATAAAAAATGGCTTATCGTATTTTTTATTTAAACGTTCAATGGTCCAATCAACCGATTGGTGATCTGGCATTAAAGTATCTGATTCAGGAAAAGCGCCCCAATCTGTACTTGTACGCCCATATTTTCTCTTTTTTTCTTTTGAAGTTCCAAAACCATCCCATACAAATCGTTTTTCAGGCAAAGGTCCAAACCCTTTTACACGTCCACCATTTTCATTAAAAACACCTTTTGGTGCATTTATATGAAACAACTTTCCAATTCCCATGGTGTGGTAACCATTATTTTCAAAATATTCTGGAAGAAAAGTAATGTCTTTTGTAGCTGGATTTTCTGAACGTACTTTTTCATCAGGTGTCATTCCATAAATACCTGTTGTTGACGGACGTAAACCTGTCATTATTGAAGCTCTTGAAGGACCACATAATGGCGCTTGACAGTGCGCATTTGAAAATAATACACCTGATGCTGCCAGTTTATCTATATTTGGTGTTTTGGTATTTGAATAATTATTTAAACACCCTAACCAAGTATTTAAATCGTCTACAGCAATAAACAATACATTTGGTTTATTAGTTGCAGTTTCTTCTATATTAGCTTCTTCTTTATTTCCACATGCGGATACAACCAACATTAATACAAATAAATAACTTAATTTTTTCATATTATATTTAATTTTTTATGTATTAATTATTTCTAAATTTCTTAATTTTTTCTTTTAAATCTTCAACAATCTCTGGATTACTTTCAGCAATATTATTCTTTTCATAAGGGTCGTCATCTATATTAAATAGCTGCACTATTTCTTCTTTTTTTCTTACTGGATCTGGTACAATGATTTTATATGGAGGAAAAATTGCCATATTATAGTACATGCTATTTTCAATTGTATCAAAATCATGCGCATATACTTCTCCAAAAACACCTTTACGTTCAGTTAATGCTTTTTTATCTAAAACATTAACTCCTGGCAAATTTTTAGGTTTTTTAATTCCTAGAATATCAAGCACTGTAGGCACCATATCTATACTACTTACAATAGTTTCAGCATCTATTTTAGGTGTTATTTTACCTGCCCATTTGTACATAATTGGTGTACGAATTCCTAAATCATAAGGTGCGCGTTTAGATGTTTTTATATAACCACTTTTTTCAGGATCTTGTTTCCATCCATTATCGCATACATAAACAAATAATGTATTTTCTGTTAATCCTTTATCATCTATTAAATCGAATAACTGTCCGCAAGTTTCATCAAACCATTCGCACATTGCCCAGTATTTAGCCATGTGCTCCGAATCTGTTTTTTTTAAGTACTTATCTAGTAATCGTTGTGGTGGATTATGAGGTCTGTGCGGTAAAAATGGTGCATACCATAAAAAGAACGGCTTCTTCTCTTTTAAAGCCAAGTCAACATAACTATTAATTGTATCTAAACCTTTTCGTCCTATTTCTAAACCATAATCTCCATGTCTTCCGCCACGCTCAGGATCACCATGTGTCATCCCATAATCAAAACCACCAATTTTGTGGTTTCCATGCCACCATTTTCCAGTTTGAAATGATAAATACCCTTTTTCCTTAAGCATATCTGGAAGGGTTGTTTGCTTTTCAAATGCTGCGATTATAGGTTTGTAAGCTTCATTTCTATTATTTCTACTTTCTTTTCTATCTGCTCCTCGTTCATAAACCTTATCATTTCCTATAATACCATGATTTTTTGGATATAAACCTGTAATGATTGTAGCTAAAGAAGGAGAACATAAAGGTGTTGGCACATAGCCTCTTGTAAATGTTAAACTCTCTTCTGTAAATTGATCTATGCGTGGAGTTTCTATGTTTCCATCTCCCATAAAACTATAATCTGTCCAAGATTGATCGTCGGATAGAATGAAAACAACATTTGGAGGTTGTGTTGCATTCTGTTCTGCTTTAACAGCTTCTTTTTTTGTTTTATTTGCACAAGACATTGTAAAACAAAACATTAAAGAAACTAGTAATGTTCTTTGAATAATTTTCATTGTTTTCATTTCAGGTTAAATTTATTAATTATTTTTTTGATTCATTGTAGTTTTTTCAAGTAAAGTTTCGTCTTTATTTCGTGTAATAGGGCCATTATCTCCAATAAGATACATTTTTCTAAAATCGGTTCCAGGTTCTTTTTCTGCCACAATCATTCTAGCATCTGGATGCGCATTATCAATAAGAGCAGATATTATAAATCCAGATTTTTCTCTACTTAAAAATACTTTACTTTTTTTAAACGACGTTCCACCATCAAAACTATCCCATCTGCTTATTTCTCCAATATTATCATTGGTTTTACTTTCTAGATAAACACTTACTTCTCTGTTAGATTTCACTTCTAAATCACCATTACCAATTGGAAGTCCAGAGTCTTTACTTTGCACCCATTCTGTTCCATCCCATCTAAAATGTTGTAAACGTTTTGGTCCACTTCTTTTTTCTCCTATATCTGAGCCAACCAACACAATAACCTGTGGATTTCCGCTTGAATCTACATCTGCTACACCCTGAAAAGTCCAATCTGTACCGGTATTTGTTATCAAAGTTTTTTTATCTGCCATTTCTTTTGTGAGTGGCATTTTTAGAAGCTCGTTTTTAACATTTTTCCATTCGTTATTTTTTGTATCAAAAACCATATAATACAAATTGTGTCTTTCAGGAATATGACCTCTTGCATCTTGACTATTTTTATTATCTCTACATATATGATAATCGAATGCTACAATAATATCGTTTCCATTTCCTTTACTCACCCACGGATACCAAGAATCTTCTGCTTCTTCATCTTTCTTTCTTTTATGTTTTAAAAACGAAACGGGTTCACTAAACGTTACACCGTTATCGATGGATTTTTGATATACCCAATTGCTTCTATGTGCTCCATGACGATAAAAAAGATAGATATCTCCATTATCCATTTTTACAAACTGACTATAGGTACCAAATAACGACACATTATCTAGTGTTTCCCAAGCAGAAATATCTAATGGTTTTTTAGAAACTGCATGTATGTTTTTCCCATAATGATGATTTCCTAAGGGATTCTTACCATCTGATGGCCTACCACCATGTCCTCCAAAAGCAATGTGAATATATCCAGCATCATCTATTAGAAGAGCTGGTTTTCCATGATTGTCTATTTTCTTTTTACGGTTAGGGTCTTTTCCCTGCTCACTTACACCCGCCTTGTATGGACCTTTCCATTCTTTCGTTTCGTGATTATAGGAAGCTACATAAGGATCTTCTAAAGCCCCTTGATAAGCAATATATGTAACACCTTTATGATAGACTCCTGATGGATGTTGCACAATAGCCACTGCATTACCAAAACCATTATCGGCAAAATAATCAACGGTAGTATTTGTTTCTATCTTTTTTGTTGAAACTGTTTTTTTAGAATTACAGTTTAATAACAAAAAGCATAAACATATTATAAGTGTACATTGTTTTTTAATCATTATTCTATTTCTATTATTTTATTAATTCTAATTTTTACAGGTCCCAACAATCCAGAAGTCAACAACTCAGAACCCTTATTCCAATGCTTCCAAGAAGAAAATGTTTGTCGCTCGGTTGGTCGTGTTGTGCTATTTACCAACCAATCTGGTAAACTTTTTATTTTATTCCCTTTACGTTCATAATCTAATGGCAATTGCTCATCTCCAATTAATCTGTTTGGCCAAAGATTGGTTATCTTTACTTCTAATAGATTCTTACCTTTTACAACAAAATCACTAATATTTGTTCTAAAAGGCGCTTTCCATAAAGTTGTTATCTTTTTTTCGTTAATACTAACTTCAGCAATTACTGCAACACTACCTAAATCTAATTCTAAACTATTATCAGGTTGAAGTAAATCATTAGATATTATAAACTCCTTTTTATATGTTGCTGTTCCTGAAAAATGCTGAATATTTTCGTTCTTATGATTTGACCAAGAGATTAAATCATTAAACTTCTCGTTTAAACTTTCGCCTGTTTCTAAAGGAAAGGCAACTTCCCAAGCACTCGATAAATCAATCGGTTTAGGTACATCTTTTACTTCAGCAGTTTTTGATTCTCCTGATGGATTGGTATGGGTTATTTTTCCGGAATAAGGTGTTATCCAATTGATTTTATCATCATTATAAACCAATTTCGGTTTTGGCTTATCTTTTGATAGCTTTAAAATTTGACCTTTAGGAATAAACATTGTTCGTTCTTCTCCTTCTGTGATAAACATAATTTTTAGCGTTGTTTTGTCTCCTTCAGGAATTTTACTACCTATTAATTTATCGGTAACTGGAATGTTATATTTCCCGGAAGCCACTTGTTTTTGTATCTCTCGGGTAACATCATAGGTGTTATAATGTTGAGGGATACCAGTAGTTTCTCCTTTAAATTTTCCGAATACCGCTTTTAACACCTTTAATTTTTGATTTCCAGCATCAATTTTAATATGTTCGCGTTCTTCTGCATACAATTGCTTTTTAGTATCACCAATTTGATATTCCATTCTAAACTCTTTTTTGTAACCCATTGCAGGGTCGCAATCGCAAAAAGCTCGCGACATTTTAAAATCTAATGTTCCGTTTTTAATTGAATTATTTACTTTGTCTGTAATATCAATTAAACCTTCTTGCAAAAAAGTACCATATTCCGCTTTTATGATATTTAAGTTTGAAAGTGGTTCATCATTTGGTACATCTAATTCCATTTTGGCAGTAACCAAATGTGTTGGGTTTGCGAGTTTTTTAAATACAACAAATACAGATTCTTCTGAACCCAACTGCAAAGGTAAAGTGGTTGTACCATCTTCATTTTCTTCAAAAACCACCAAGTCTTCAATAGTTCCTTTTTCTGAATTCCATAATTCTGGTTGTTTCCCAGTTACTCTAAAACGTGCTACAATTTCTCTAGCTTCTTTTCTAGCGTTGGCTATAAAGTAAATGTCTGCGTCTTCCGTTTTTCTGTGGATAAAACTGAGGTCTGTGTTATCGCTATTTTCAACTTTAAAATCTGGTATTTTTTCGTTTAAAACAGTTTCGAGTGAAATATCTATCACTAAACCAGAAGACCACAATTCATCAACATACCTTTTAACTTCATCATCACAATTTGGGTAATCTTTTAAACTTGGCGATTGCGATGGTTTTTTACCAATTACTGTCGCACCACCATCTACCAATTCTTTTACTTTTTTTAGTGTTTCTGGTTTTATAAAATCACATTCTGGTAAAGACAATATTTTATAGGTATTTCCAACAGATGAATATATCGTTCCGTTTTTAACGGTTAAATCTTTCAACTTATTCGCACCAATCAAATCATAATCGAAACCCATCGCTTTAATTTCGGGTTTTATAAATCCAATATTTGGCGAGGATTCTCCTGTAAACACTAAAACATCGGCTACATTTTTACCTTGTTGCAGTAAATATTGAGAACGGGCTAGATAATCCATATATCCTTTACTTTGCGACCACCAAGTATTTAAACGGTTAAAATCAAAACCGTGATAACTCAGGGCTAAACCAGGTCCAACATCCCAAGGTTGATGTACGTAGGTATGAAAAATAAAGCGTGTAATCCCTTGCGCCCAAGCTTGATCTCCAATTGATTTTATATCCGCTGGGTGTTTGTCCCAACCACCTATCCCAGTAAAAGACTCTGCTCCAACAATAGAACTTCCGTTTAAATGTGCAATAGAAGACACAAATTTCGCTGAATCGAAAAACGGATAACCACCACTCCAAAATTCACACATTACAATATCTCCTGTGGCGCCCACTTGCATATTATCAAAAGGTCCCCAATACGGTTCTACAGAGAATTTCATACCGTTTTTATGACATAAATCTCTAAAATGAGCATAGTAGTTTTCAGCAATTAAATCGCCAATAGTTCTTCTAAAATCCCACAAAAAACGTTCTGAAACTTCACCACTTTCTATATAATAACCTGCTAATGTTGGTAAATACGAGGTTAAATCGTAGCCTCTTAAATTTTCAAATTGAGCATCAAAACCTGTTGTCCAATTGGTGGTTTCTACTTCATAACTATCAATTAAACAATTATTTACAGTTGTTCCTATTAAATCACCTAGTTTGTCAATTATAGGTTGCACGCCAACTTTCCAATAGGCATCAACCGCTGTTTTACTCATTTTATCTACCTCTAAACCTTTCGCTTCAGGTGGCGCAGGACGATTTTGAGTACCAATTGGTGTATGTCCAAACCTTAACACAATCCACTCACCTTTGGGAACATTCCAATCTAAAAATCCATCATTAGATATTTTAGAAGTTAAATTGATAACCGTTTCTTTCGAAATGGTTGCATTTTTTGGAATTTCTTGGGTTTCTGGTAATAAATGATTTCGAATACGTTCTGATAATATTTTATAATCTAATCCTTCTATTTTTTGAGTTGCTTTTGGTTTTGGAAATGCTAAAACAGCAATATCTTTATAATAATTATATTTTGTTTTAGGTTTTGGCAATTGCGCTTTGTAATCTTGATTTCCTTGAACAGTAATTTCACTAAAAACAACGGTTTGCATCGCGTTTTCTTCGGTAACCCAAGGACCTCCAGAAGATGACCAACCTGCACTATTGTGAAACGCCAATTCTAAATCCAAACGTTTGGCTTCTTCCGCAGAAAATTTAAATAAATCTAACCATTCTTCGCTTAAATATTTTACAGGACCTTTTGGAAAACCCAAATGCACATTGAATAATTGTGCTTCTTGAATTCCTACTTGTTTCATTGCTTCTAAATCTTTTGTAATTCCAGATTTGGAAACATTACCACTAATCCAATGCCACCACGTTCTGGGTCTGGCTTGGTTTGGTGGGTTTTGGAACCCTTCTTCTAAAGTTAAAGATTGGGTTTCTTTTTCAGAAGATTGATTATTGCATCCTAGAAACAGAAAAAGTAAAATTAAAATGACTATATTTTTCATTGGTTATTTTTTCTTTATAATTTTTGATGACGAAATTGTTACAGGTCCTAACAAACCAGAAGGTAATAATTCATCTGTTGGCTTTTGAAAAGAGTAGGCACTAAACGTGGAACGTGGTCCTTTTGGAAGTGGCTGATTATTTCTATACCAATCTGGCATTTTTTTAAACTTTCCTCTAAATTCAGAATTGCCAAACCCAGGACTTCCTCTTTTTACATTATATCCTGTTTGGTTGGGTAATTTTGCATCACCAATTAAACGGTTTGTCCATTGATTGGTTACCTGAATTTCTAAAGAATTTTCGCCTTCTTTTAAGGCACTTGTAACATTTAGTTGATGTGGTGCTATCCAACTTACACCAACATTTTTTCCGTTAATCAATACTTTGGCAATTACATTTACTTTGCCTAAATTGATTTGAAATTGTCGGTCTGACTTCAACAAACCTTTTTCTATGTTGAAAGTTGTCTCATAAATTGCTGTACCTGAATAATGTTTTATTTGTTCAGTCTCGTGAGTTGTCCAATCGAATAATTGGTCTGTTTTTAGGGTAGCTTTGTAAAAGTCTTGTTCTCTAAAATTCATTGTCCAATTGCCTTCAATTTTAACAGGATTAGGAATATCGTTTACATTAATATTCCAGTTTTCTAAATCGTTTACAAGTGCTGTGTAGTTTCCGTTTTTATACACTTCAACTTGCATTTTTTTATTAGCATCTAGACTAAAGGTAGGTTTTGGTAAATTTTCAGCTAGCGTAAAAGCAACTTTAGGTTGTGCTGTTTTTACTTCTTTAAAAACTACAAAAACCGATTCTTGAGGCTGCATTTCAATAACAATATCAGTTCTTCCATTTTTAGTAGTGTACTCCACTAATTTTGTAATCTCTCCAGTTTCAGCATTCCATAATTCGGGTACTTTTCCTTTCACTAAAAAGCTACACTTTAGTGTTTCGGCCTCTGTTTGATTATGATTGTATACAAAATAAATGTCTTCTTTTTCAGTACGTCTGTGGTAGAAATTAAAATCTGGTTGTCCTTCAACAATTAAATCTTTCTGAATGTTATTCGCTTCAAAAATTTCTTCCCATTCGCCAGTGCTATATGTTTTTTTTCTAGACCAAATATCTTTTACTAATGCATCAAATTCAGCTTGCATTTCTTTGGTTACCAAATATCCTCCCAGTTTTTTAGGTTTTTCACCAACAATTAATGCCCCTTGTTTAGATAATTTGTAAATCCCTTTTAAAGTTTCTAGGTTGATAATATCGTGTCTCTGCAAAGACAAAGCGTTATAGGTAATTCCATTTGGTAATTTTATTTTTCCGTTTTCAACTTTTAAACGGTTGATAATCACATCAGCATTTACACAATCGTATTTATAAGCAGCTGGTAATTTAGGTCGCATTTGATTAGCGTGAATAACGTGACTTGGTGCTCTATCACCCACAAAAACCAAGACATCTAATACAGGGTTTCCTTGACGTAATAGATAAGAGCCTCTTGCTAAATAGTTGAACCACTCAGGACCTGCATTGTCCCACCAAGTTTGTGTTCTATCAATATGAGATCCCACAAAGCTCATACTCATACCAGGTTTTACGTGTGTGTTAGACTGATGTGCAAAACGATGAAACATATATTCGTTAATTCCGTTTGTCCATTCGTAATCTCCTTTTTGTTTTGCTAACGCAGGATGAAAACCCCAATTGAGTTTGGTGCTTGTAAACGCTTCCGCAGAAATTACGTTTTTACCATAAATATGACCTGCAGAAACTGCTGCACGTTTGTGTTTATTCGGTTTTCCTAACCAGAATTCGCCCATTGGAATATCTGCTCTTCTACCAGCATCTAAACTGTTAAATGGGCCAACAAATCCATAAGGTTCTACATAAGAAATTAAGCCATCTTCGTGACATAATTCTGTAAAATAATCAAAATAATTGGTTACCATTAAATCACTAATCAATTGTTTCATATCCCAAAAGACAGCTTCAATTGTCTCGTTATTTTCTATAGATTTTCCAGCATACATTAATAAGAATGGTGTAAAATCATACCCAAATCTTTCTTGAAATAATTGTTCTAAATCATCCGTCCAGTTTTGCGGCCCTACTTCATAACTATCAATTTCTGCATATTGCAAAGCATTTGGCGCATCAATTTTAGCTTGTTTTACGAGTTTTCCAACAAAAGCATCATAATGAATTTTTAATGCTTTTTTACTAAATTTATCAACTTCCAATCCTGTTCCTTCATCGGATGCTGGTTCGTTTGTAGCGCCAGAAGCTGTGAATCCAAAACGCATAATTGTCCAATTTCCTTTGGGTAATTTTGCTTTTAAATTTCCATCTGCATCCATTTTATCACTTAAAATAAGAATATTTTCTTTTTTAATATAGGCTGTAGTTGCTAAATTTTTAATTGGACGTCTGTTTTTTCTATAGGATGTATACTCCAATAAATTCCCTAAAACAGGACTTGTAGAAAGTTCCATTTCATAGATACCTGCATCCATTTCAGATTCTATTCTGAAATAACGCGCGGTTATTGGCTTAAAACTTTCGTAAAAGTAACATTCGTCTTTACCTATACGTTCTTCATTAGGTTTGTGTGCTAATGTGAAATTAACGCCATCGTTTGACTTTAATAAGGTCAATCTTCCTTTACGTTTATTGATAAAAACGTTTATGGATTGAATGGTATGTGGTTTTCCATAATCATATTGCACCCAATTTTTTGCTCCTAAATCTGCGTGTGTATTGGTTTGTTGATCTGTGGCTAAAGCAACATTAAAGTTTTTATCTGATGATGTGATTATTGGATTTACACTTTCATCTACTAATTCGCTTTCTAAAGTTGGATAAGCAACAACAGCAATATCTTTATAAAAATTATGTTTTGCTGATGGTTGTGGCAATTTTATATTGATTGCTTTTCCACCTTCAGTTATCACTTCACTATTCACCACAACTTTCATTGCGTTTTCTGGAGTTACCCAAGGCCCACCACTAGAGGTCCAGCCATCACAATTATGGACACCAAAACTCAAGCCGAGTTTTTCGCACTCTTTGGCTGCGTGTGTTAAAATATCTCTATGTTCTTGAGAATTGTATTGTACATCGCCTTCTGGCAAGCCCATGGATACATTAAATACCAATACACCTCCTATACCAGCTTCTTTTATGGCTTTTAAATCTTTGGTGAAACCAGCTTTAGACATATTACCACTATTTACGTGATACCAAGTTCTTGGTTTTGTTTCTTGCGGTGGATTTTGAAAACCTGCTTCTAGACTAACTTTATTTTGCGAAGCAATATTGGTCTCTTTAGAACCTTTACAGGATACTAAAATCGAAAGAATCAGAATTTGAGAGAGTATTATTTTTTTCATTTTTTCTGAATGATTAATGCTTTTTATTTTTTTGGTTTAATTGATGCAAAACTTTATCAAAAGAAGTATCTTTTAAGTTCTTACTTATGAATTTTAAATCTCTAATTAGTTTTTCTTCGGAAGATTTTGCATTTATAATTTGTTGGTGTTTCCATTCTTTTTGACCTGTTACATAAGGTATCATATATTGATAGCCTTTTTTTATACTTCTGCCATCTTGCGAGGTTACATTCCATAGGTCTATACCAACTTTTTGACCCATTTTTGCCAATTCCAAGAATCCGTGTAAATTCATAACTGAATATGAAAATGATTTAGTTCTTGCTAATTCTAAGGGTTGACTTCCATCGGGCTCTATTTGGCTAAAAATTCTATTTTTTGTAACCGTAGAAAGATATTTTTTCACCTCTTCTATCTTATTTAAATACACTAAAATATTTAGTAGTTGTACATCGTAATGTGTACCGTGGTTGTTTTTTCTAGTTGCTTCTTCTTTTCCTAGCTTGCTGTTTTTTAGCCAGTCACTATATTCGGTAAACCAAATCAACATTCCGTCTTCTGTTTTTTTATCGAGGATATTTCTGTCTTTAGCTAATTCTAAAAATTGTATAACAGTTGTAATTCCATCAAATTCAATAATACCAAAACAACGTCCTTCTGATTTACCTGGAACATATTGCCCGAAATTAACATTTGGGTTCATTCTGGTTTCTTCGTTTAAAAACCAAGTATTAATAAGTGCTAAACTTTTAGTTGCATATTGCTTTTTATCACTAAAAAAATAGGCTTCACTTAAAGTAGTTACAGCAGAAATAAAGTTATTCTTCTCTACAAAATCTGTAAAATCATTTCGAGTTTCTGGGTTTATTTCCCCATCTTTTCTAATATACGGTAGTCCATCATCTGTATTTGGGTTTGGCCACCAATAAGGCCCAATACTCATATAATCGTGTTTGTTTTTACTGGGTGGTAGCCCCGTTTTATTTACGACAGAATACGCTTTAACATCTAATAATTGATCTGCATTGTTTAATAGCTCTTTGTAATTTTCAACAGCTTTTTTATCACCTTTTTTTAGATGCAATTGCTCTGCTTCTAATTCTTGATAATCGATTACACGAATGATGCCTTTATAGTTTTTTTGAGCATATCCTTTACACCCAACTATACACAAAAGAACACACATTCTAAAAACAATATTTTTTACTTTCATATTTTTAATTTGTTGGGTTTTCATACCATATAACCCCCAATCCATCTTCATTTTCTCCATAATTCTCTTCACAAGTAAGCACATCCAAATCGCCATCTCCATCTAAATCTATGAGTTCTATTCTATCATATTTTATGCCTTCTAATCCGCTTATATGATGCCATTCCCATTGAGATTCTGTTGGATTCTTATTGTAAGACAACCAGTAAATTCCGGATTGTCCTTCTTTTTTAAAAGTGTTAGACGTATGTACTATATCTAATTTTCCGTCATTATTAATATCTCCAATTTTTACCGCCTTTGCTCTACCTGAGGTTTTAGGAATATCAATATTAAAAGTTTTCCATTTTAAACCTGTATGGTCCAATCGTTTCATAAAAACAATTTTTTGGTTGGTATACTCTGTAGCAATAGCATCTTCTAATCCGTCTCCATCCAAATCTGCTAAATCCATAAACATCACTCTAACGTCTTTAGCCCCCATAAAATGGTTTTTCCAGAACTTTTTTTGTTTCCTTCTTTTTCCAGGGTTTTCTAACCAGCGTACACCATTTGTTGCTCCTTTATTTCTATCGGAAACTACAATATCCAAATCCCCGTCATCATCCATATCTCTTAATATGATAGACATTACCCAAGTAGCATTGCTTATAGGATAGTATTTCCAATCATCCATATTTCTAGGGTTCTTTGGTGCTTGAAACCAACCTATTTGTCCCTTTTTATTTTTAGAGCCTACTACAATATCTAATCCATTCTTAGCATCTATTTGCATGGGAACGGCAAACATCCACTGTGTCATTTTTTCTGAAACAGGAATTACTTCTGATCTCCATTTATTAGCGTCTAAATAATCTTCTTTATTAGCAGGTGCCCAATTGATGTACATTTTTTGATGTTTCCACTCTGTACTACTAATCACATCTATGGCGCCATCATTATCCAAATCTGCAAAAAAAGCATCTTCTACATGTGGCGTTTTTCCAACAATAACTGAAGACCAATTTTCTTTAACTTTTTCATAACCTGGATTTATATATACTTTTGTATATCCGTCTTCTTCCCACCCTGTAGTAATATCTAATAAGCCATCATTATTTACATCCATTAAACGAACACCATCTGCGCCACCTAAAGAATTATCTATGATGTGCCTTTGCCAAATAGCATCTTGCGCCACTATAAAATGGTTTATGATAAGAGTTAAAAAAAAACTAATAATAAAATGTATTCTCATTTTTATATTTTTTTAATCAATAAACAATTCATCTATAAAGGGTCCACTTTTACCAGTTGTTTCAATTCTAATATTATTTGCACCTGCTTTAAGTCTTAAAATAGCAGGCATAAATTTCCATTCCTTTTCCCAACCACCAGTTGACTTAAATTCTAACGTTCTTACAAATTCATCATTTAAATATAATTTCATGGTATGCAATTCTTCTTCATTATTGTGCATATACCTAAATCGTATACTGTAGTCCCCTTCTTCTCCATCGTTTTCTTGATAGAATGTAATTGCTCCTTCTTTACCATCAAATCGAACAAAACCACTTCCTTTATAACGATGAGCATCTTTACTTACTGTAGCGTCACCTTCTAAAATTCCATCTTCCGCAGAAATATTAACACCTCTACCAATCCACATGTCTTTAGAGTGTTCATCTCCCCAAAAAAGTCCTTCGTTTTTACCAAATGTTTCACTCATTGTTAAAACCACTTTTCCGTGTTGTTTAATGATAGCTTTTACGGTTGTATTATCTGAAATTTCAAAGGCACCTTTGTAAATCCTTCCATTGGTTTCGGGGTTGTCACCATTGGTGGTATATAAAACCTCTAAATCGGCAACTTCAGACTTCCCTAGAACTTCAATTTGTTGCACATCAATAGTAATTTTACTTGATGTGTATAATGCTTTATCTCCCAAAATAGCAGCCGTTATTATAGAGGCATTTTTAGCGTTTGGTAATTCTCGTAAAAACAATCTTGTTTTCCCAAAAAACAAAGCTCTAAAGTCTGATTTAGTTCTACTTGTAGGATCAATCGGATTTCCGTTTTCCATAGAAATGGTCTTTACATCACCCTGAATATTATAATAGACTTTGTTTTCACCGTACGGATACAAGTTATTTTCTTCGTCTAATCCTTCTGAAGTAATGATATAACTTGTGGTAAAACTGTCTTCCGCTTCTAATTTCTGGATACTTGTTTTTAATTTTGAAGGCTGTTTACTTGTACTAAAAGAAGTTCTTTTTACTTCTTTACCATCTATATAAGCAATAGCTTCTATCGTTCCTTCTTCATAAGGTACCATCCACTCACATTGCATTTCATTCCAAACCGTTCCTGGTTTGTCCCTCCCTAAAGATTTTCCGTTTAAAAATAATTCTACTTCATCTGCATTGGAATATACCCAAACCGGAATCACAGTTCCTTTTTTCATTCTTGGATGTGTCCAACTTGGCAACATATGAACCATTGGTGCTGTTGTCCACTGACTTTGGTAGAAATAAAACAAATCTTTTTTAAATCCTGCAACATCCAACGCTCCTCCCATAAATAAGTTGAAAGGCAAACCTCCGTGTACTAAACCGGCTTCACCATAGTAATCAAAACCTGTCCAACGGAAATAACCACTATGCCAAGGATTGTCACGCATAACTTCCCAATATTTTCTTGCTGAAACCCTTACTGTTGCATTGTCATAAGAAGAATTGAAACTCTGTTTTCTATTTCTCCAATTTTTAGGATTGATGCCTTCGTAAAAGAAAATTTCTTTTTCGGTTAAATTTGGTAATGGGTAGGTTCCTGGTAATTCATTATCTCTCCACCAAGTTTGCGTTCTATAATAACCACGTGTTTGCCACGTATGTGGTGCTTCAGTAGAAATAAACGGTTTATCAAATGTTCTACCTTCTATAAATGATTGCGTTTCAGAACCTCCGTTTACACCTGTTATATCCATATCTTCAGGGTTACCTGCACCTGAAGTAAATAATCGTGTTGGGTCTAAACTTTTTCCAAATTTAACCAACTCTGGTCCAATTGGACTATGTGTTTCATTTCCTAAACTCCATACAAAAATACTTGCATGATTTCTATCTCTGGTAATCCACTCTGTAACATCTCGCTGCCACCACGCATCAAATGCTTGTTTACCGTAATCTTGTGGTGCTTTTTTGTGCCAACCATCGAAAATTTCATCCATCACCAATAAACCTATCTCGTCACAAATATCATAAAACATTGGTGGTGTTGGATTGTGTGATGGGCGAATGGCATTGATACCCATATCTTTTAAGGACTGTAATTTCCAACGTAACATTGGTTTTGTCCAAGCGCCTCCTACAGGGCCTCCTTCCCAATGTTCACAAACTCCTTTTAGTTTTACGTTTTCTCCATTTAACCAAAACCCTGTTTTGGTTTCCCATTTTACCGTTTTAAATCCAAAAGTGGTTTTTAACTCATCTACAACTTTTTTTCCATCTAAAATCTGTGTAATTGCAGTATATAACTCTGGTGTATCAGGACTCCATAAACTTGGCGCATCAACTATCAAACCAACCTTCTCCTTAGATAATTTAATTTTTTTATGTGCCGATGTTAACAAATCGCCAGAAGCAGAATAGAGTTGAACAGCATACTTTAAATTGTTTGAATCCCCTTCAAATTCAGTTTCAATAAACACTAACGCTTTATCACTCTCAATTTTTGGGGTGGTTACAAATATGCCATTTGGTTTGATATGAGTTGGATTTACCTCTATTAACGTTACGGCTGCATAAATTCCACAAGGATGATACCAACGAGCTGAAGGTTCTAAGCTATTATCTACTCTAACTGCAATTGTATTTTCACCCTCTTTTAAATATTTTGAAATATCATATCTAAAACTAATATACCCATACGGCCTTTTGGCTAAATAATTTCCATTAACCCAAACTTCGCTATTCATATACACGCCATCAAAATTGATATATGTTATGTTTGATAAACTTTTATTTTCAACATTAAAAGATTTACGATACCAACCAATACCTCCATCGTGGTATCCACCACCTTGACCCTGATCGCCACCTTTACGAACGCCTTTTTCAAAAGACCAATCGTGAGGAACGTTTAAGCTTTTCCAAGCAGCATCATTAAAATTTTCTTTTGAAAATGAAGGATTATCTTCTAAAATGAAGTTCCAATTGTTATTAAAATTTGTTTCAATTCGTTGCGAATAATTTTTTATGGCAATAAATACAAAAATTACTACTAAAAACTTAAGTTTTAAAAACATTGGTACTTTTCTTTTCATTTTATTTCTCATACTAATATTTACAGTTTTAATTTATTATTTTATCCATTTTTGATGAAACATCAATAATTAAATAAATTTAAGTGTAAAAACAGTATTCACCATCCTGCAGTGTTATGCTTTTTGAATAAAAAAAATAGTAAAATGTATTGTGAAATTTCAGATTTATCAGAATTAATATAATCTGAATCTTAAATATTAGTAAGAATCATATTTAAAAAAGCTTCTATTATAATTTATATTGGAAAAAAATGGTTGAAATTTCTTTAAACCATTTTTTTCCAATATAACTCAAATAATTATTTAATCTTTCTCTACTTTTTCGTGTGTAGTATTTGCCCATCTAATCTGTGCTCTACCACCTTTAACGCGGTATGCACCATATCTAATTTTAGATTGTGTTCCTCTTTCTGACTCGGGAATGTTCCAATTAAAGGCTTTACCTCCAATTACAGCATTACAATAGTGTATTTTTTTTGTTGCATCGTTTGGATCTTGTTTAAAACCTACCTTTAGCTCAAAGTCAATTTGCTCATTTTTATCTACTCGCTTTAGTAAAACCACTTCTCTACCACTTCCTTCTCCACCACGTTCTAGAATACGCTCCGCATAGATATCGAAGGCCACTTGCTTGTTTACATTGCAGCCTTTTCCATAAACAGGCTTAGCTAAATACAAACATATAGCTGGGTCTGGAGAACCACCACCACCTGTATGTTTTCCTTTTGCTTGTGCTATATAGGTACCATCACTGTTGTCTCCTGTAGTATCACCTACTTCAAGAATTCTAACGGTTCCATTAAATTTAACATAAGTTCCTACACCCGTTTTATTTGCAATGGGTAATGAGCGTTCCATCCTAGGTTGCAGCGTAGCGTCAAATTTATTAGAATTATGTGTAATATTATACACACCCCAAACTTTATTATAAATACGACTTTCTTTATAATTTGCGTAGCAAGTTCTATCATCAATAGTACCAATATTTACAGGGTTTGGCAAATCATATGACGTTCTAGTCGCATTTTCTCCATCTGGATTGCAAGTAGTATATGCTCCTATATCTTCATCACTTTCTTTTATTATTGGATCGGGTTCCTCCTCAATAATTTCTATTATTTCTTCAGACTCATTATCCGATTGACAAGAAAAAAAAACCACAAATAAAAGTAATACAGCTATTGATATGAATTTGTATATAAATTTAAAAATTTTCATTACTTATAAATATATTTTCTTTAAAATTAAAGTTTAAAAATGTTATAACAATCCTGAACTATCCTGATTGAATTTCAACCATAGTATATTTTACAAATTAAAAGAAATACAGCACATTCATATCAAAAGATAAACTTTAAATATTACTAAATTTCTTTATCGATTTTAAAAAAAATATTACTTTATAAAAGTAATCACTAGTATACTTAATTAAAAAAGAAGATACAATTTAATTTGAATAAAATATAAACAACTTAAATTTAATATTAATCACACAACTATGGGTAAAAAAATAGCGAAGGTTTATCCTCCGCTATTTTTATTAATTTATATAGTTTATTTAACTATTGTCTAATTGAAAGCATTATTGTGACACCTTTAATTCAATGTCAAATTCCTCAAATTTAACATTTCTATCTCTAATTACTAGAGTATCTTTAACTACGTGCGTTTCGTTATTAGCTGCGTCTGTATAAGAATAATCTAAATATATAACATCACGTTTTTCTCCACCCCATTCATCTCCATCTGTTTCAAACTTTCCTGAACCTGAAACGTTATAAATATCATCTCCAAAACTGCTAATCGTACAATCTCCATTTTCATTAAATGCTAATTCTATGTTTACATTTCCAGGACTAGGAAGCCCTCCTCTACGAATAATATTTGATAGTTCAACTTTATATCTACCGCTTGTATTTAATGGCACCAACTCGTCTTGTACCACATATTCAGCTTGATAAACAGTACTTACAGTTTCACCTGAAGCATCTGTCATTTTATCTTCACCTCGACGTAAATATATACCTTGATATTTATTCATAAATTTAATACCAAAAAGGGTATAATCCTTTGGCAGTGTATCCCAATCATCACTTTTTATCTTAATAGGGTTTACTATATCTTCTGCAGGTACTCCGGTTAAAAGTGAATCTAATTGCTCAAAATCAGTTATTTTTAAAGGAATTACATAATGCACTTCTCCAAAATCTGCAAATGATTGTGGGTCATTAAAAAATGCGTCTTCAAGTTGGACAGGAATACGTCCTTTTGTAGATCCTGACGGAATTGTTACCGGACTTTCTTGTTCAATAGTATAATATGACGATGGCAGCACCTTTACATTTACCGAATCTATATCAACTAGTGTAGCTGGATTAATCAATTCTGGAGCTTGTTCAAAATACACTTTTCGATCTGTTGTATTTTCATAAACTCCAGACATAACTACACCTATTTCAAAACGCCCATTATTGTCGTTTTCATTAAATCCTAAATCATATTCCCCTAAAATTAGTGTTCTTACAGGTGTTTGATAAGGGAAATATACCGAAGTTGAACCAAAGTCATCAAATTCATTGGTCTGGTTCTCACATGCCATCAAACTAAATGAGACGGCTGCTAATATTATTAAATTTTTTAATTTCATATTTAATGCGTTTTTAATTGTTTAAAATACATATTTAGTTTACCAGCCTTTATTTTGCTCAAGTTCAGAAAATTTCAAAGTTTCACTATTTGGAATTGGCATATAGGTAGCAAACGGTTGATAATTTCTAACTTCAACAGAAGGTAATTCGACATAATTATTTCCATCATAAAAGTAACCTTCAGCAGTTTCATTAAGTGCTAATCCCCACCTTCTAAGATCCCAAAATCTATGCCCTTCAAAGCTCAATTCTAAGCGACGTTCATTTCTAATAAGATCACGCATTGCTTCTTTTGATGAAATAGATGCCAAATAATTATCTGGTTGTGTTATACCTGCTCTTTCACGAATTGCCGCAATAATATCACGAGCACTCATACCATCAATTTTATTGTCTGGACCTCCAATTTCGTTAGCTGCCTCTGCCAATATTAAAAACAACTCAGTGTATCTAAAGTAAACGTCAAAGTGCTTTTGGCCAGTTGTTGTTCCATCATTATTGATTCTAACACCTGGTTGCAATAATTTTTTTAAGTAATATCCTGTAGTTGTTGAAAATTGAGGAATTGAATCTAACCTGTCAATTCCACCACCTACACCAGTATTAATAGTACCACCTCCAAAAGAAGATCCGTTAACTACAATATACTTTTTTAATCTTGGATCTCTGTTTTCATATGGATTTTGAGGATCGTAGCCGTTAGCTACAGTTGCAGGAAATCCATTTTTCATTGGAAATGCCATTACTAAATTTTGCGTTGGATTAATCTCTCCTTTACCATTTACAGAAGGAGGAAACATTCTTTCTTCGTAAGCTGAACTATTACCTCCAATAGAACCACGCCATAGCATTTCACCACTGTAAATATCTTCATCAGAAGTGTAAAATTCAACACCATCTGCAGCTAAACCAGAAACTCCTCCAATAGTAGTTAACACGTCACTTGCATTTTCTGCTGCTACATTATAATATCCTTTTTGACCATTTAAATATGATGGGCTAGCAGCAAATAAAGCCAAACGAGCTTTTAGTGCTCTCACTATTCTACCAGATATTCGTAATTCATATGCAGTACCATTAACAACATTAAACTTTCCTATATCAACATTAGCATACCATGGATCAGAAGCATTGTTCCCATAATCTGTAGGTAATAAGGTTAAGGCTTCATCAAAATCTGCTATAATTTTCTGTACAGATTCTTCAAACGACAAACGTGGTACATTAAAATTTCCATTAGCTTCAATAAATTCAGTAAAATATGGAATTCCTAACAATTCGCCCGAAGTTGATTCTCCAGCGTGAGCTTGCAGCACATAAAAGTGATGTAATGCTCTAAGTGCTAATGCTTCTCCCTTCATTCTCATATTAAACAGCTCATTTGTTTCTTCATCTCTACTCCATTGAATCTCACCTGCATTAATTATTTCTAAAAATCTATTTATGTAAAAAACCCTTTCAAAACTATTCCAACGCGAAGCAGGATTGTACTGAGCTGACAGTTCGCCAAGAGCCATTCGTTTATACCCGTTACTTAATTGATTATTAACAGCGTCATCTGTTGCTCCTTCAGAAAATACAAATTGATCAATTAAGCCAGAATATCCTTGCAATAATAGTCCTTCTGCTGTTGCAGGATCAGAATTTACAAAATCAAAGTCTAACCTGTTTTCATCGATAGGATCACAGGCAATTATGCCGGTAAAAACCAACATAATTAATATATATTTTATTAAATTTTTCATTTTATTTATCTAAATTTTCTATTTGTATTAAAATGACATTCTCAAGCCAAGCATATAAGCTCTTGATTGCGGTGTTCCACCAATTGTTAATTGACGAATATCTTTATTTTTAGCTACTTCAAAAAGGTTTGTTCCTGAAATATTCATACTAAAATCATCCATACCAAGTTTATCACATAAGTTATCCGTAAATTCATATGTTAACTGAGCACGGTTAATTTTAAAGAAACTATTGTCGTATATCCAAAAAGTTGATGTTCTAAAATTGTTTTGATTGTTTCCAGACGACAATCTTGGAAATGTTGCTGTACTAGCTGTTTCAGGTGTCCAACGATCTAAAACAACTTCTGAATATTTATTAGTACCATTTGGTGCATAATAATTATTAAAACTATTACTTAATTTATTGCCATCGCCACCGAATTGACCTGTACCTAAAATAAATAAATTAAACGCTTTATATTTAAAGTTAAGATTTACACCATAGGTCCAAGGACTACTAGATTGCCCAATAGCTACCATATCATCATTATCAATAGTATTGTCTCCGTTTTGATCCATATACTTTACATCTCCAGGTTGAACTGAACCAAAACTAGGCACTGCTAAACCATCTTTTAAAATGTAATTACCCTCTCCATCAATATCAAAATCATTTATAGCATAAAAACCTTGATCAACTAATCCAAAAATTGATGATGTTTCTTTTCCAACTCTATTTTGGTAATCAAACTCATTAACTTCAGATCGTTTTACAGCTATAGATTCGCTATACAAAATATTTGCACCTACACTTACAGTAAAATCATTCATAGTTTTATTGTAATTTAATCCAATTTCAAATCCTTTATATTCATTTTTATTAAAATTATCATAAGGTCTAAATGTATTATAATAAGAAGGATATTTATCACTTAAAAAAGTTAATTGTTTATCTAGTTCTGTTTTAAAATAATTAAATTCAAACCAAAGTGATTTCATTAAATAACTTTCAAAACCAATATTTAAGTCTATACGTTCTTCATACCCCATATTAGGATTGGCTCCTTGAGAGATAGTTTGTTTACGGTTAGAACTTTGCCCATCAGCCCAATTAAAGGTTCCTCCATTAGAATAGGTTTCATTATACAAATAGTAACCATCAATTCCAATATCAGACTTTATAATACCTCCTGATGCTTTTATCTTCAAATAGTCAATAATTGTATTATTTTTTAAGAAAGGCTCTTCACTAAGTATATACCCTAATCCAAGTGTAGGCGATAGACCACCTCTGTTACCTTCGGGTAATTTAATTGAACTAGTGTAGGTTCCACTAAAATCAGCAAACATTTTTTTCTTATAATTATAAGCTAATTGAAATCCAAGGTGAGTATCTTTATCAGTTTGTAACACATTGTTTTTATTCATTGAATTATAATACCCTAATAAGGTACTATTTATTGAGTGATTCTCAGCAATAGTTTTTTGATAATTTACAAGTCCATAAAAACCTAATCGAGATACAAAATCATTAGTACTAACATTTTCTGTTAAATCTTTTAAGTCAGTTCCATAAGGTGTTAAACCAGTAATTTTATCATCCGTCCATACTGCTTCGTAAACTTTGTATTGGTTTTTAATTGATAATTTATACGAATCATAAAAATCAAAACTTAAATACGTTCTTGCAGATAAACCTTCAGTAATTCTATCGAGATCAAAATCGATTGAATTATTAAACTGTGTAGAACGTATCACATTATTTTGATAACCTCCGGCTATTGCATTTGCAACAGGAGTATTATCTTGAAACTGTTGCGCTCCTCCTAATAACATTCCGTCGTATATTCTAGCGGCTTCTACTTGAGCAGCAAGTACTGGGTTACCAATTGTATCTATCATGCTTACAGGTATTAGAGGCACATAAGAATTTGGTTTAAAACTAGTACCCTCCTTCAACAAATTAGAAAAAGAGCTTTTACTTGTGCTAATAATTGCTACTCCATCAATACTACTTTTAATCCAATCGTTTACTTGAAAATCTATATTACCTCTTAAATTAAATCGATTATCACCAGCATTTGCATCTGGATTGACACTTACCCATGATTGGTTATGGTTCCAGCCTGCATTAACGTAATATTGCGATTTATCATTTCCACCAGAAAACTCTGTAATAACACTTGTTGAAAGCACAAATGGTTCAATATAATCATTTGAATAAAAATCAACATCTGGATAACGATATTCATTTGAATTATTTAAGTATGGATCAATATCCTCAGGTAAAAAAGTAATTTCTTGTCCATCATTAATTCTTGCCTCATTAAATAGTTGCATGAATTCCGCTGAACCCAGATAATTTGGTAAAGCAATTGGAGTTTTAAACCCCGAACGAACGTTAATATTCGTTTCTTTTTTATTTATTTTACCACGTTTAGTATTAATTACAATAACACCATTTCTTCCTTGACTACCATATAAAGCAACAGAATTAGCATCTTTTAGAATAGTTATCTGGTCAACCTCTTCCATATTTAAAATATTTGGATCACGACCAACTACCCCATCAATAACAAAAATGGCATTTCCTAAACCTCTAATATTAGAGGAACCTTTAACACCCAACATTAAACCACTAATGTAGTCTCTAACCCATTGCGTATTATCGTATGTTAATCGATCTTCTGTATTAATTGACGATACAGCTCCAACAATTTCACGTCGGTTTTTAGTAGTAACTCCCATCTTAATTTGATCATCTTCTGATGCTAAAAAAGGAGATTTCTCTAAAGTAATAACATCTGTCAAATCAGATTTATTTATGAGTTCCGATTCATATCCTTTTTTTTGTATTACAACAGATTCACTACTAAGTAATTTAATTTGAAACTGTCCGTTGTTATCTGTACTTGTTTGAATTCCTTTAGGGCCAAAAACATTTACGTTGTTTATAGGGTTACCCTGTTCATCAACTATGGTTGCTTTTACCTCTGTACCATTTGTTTGTGCTATTGTAAAATTACTAAAGCAAAACATGGCTAAGCACACAAGGGTAAGCAATTTATAAAATTTATTTATCTTCATTTTTTTCTTTATTTTAATTTAAAACGAATTGTATAAAACTACCATCCAGGATTTTGAGGGAATCCCTCGTAAATCTGCGTTTGTTTAGCCTCAAATGGTATCCAATAATGCTTTGGATATTCACAAACTCTTTCTACAAGCAGTCTTTCCGTAAATGACGAATGGTCTTGCGGAAATTCTAAAGCCAATTTTCTTTTATATTTATCTAAATGTGCTAATCCCCAACGGCGAATGTCTACCCACCTATGCGCTTCAAAACTCAATTCAACACTTCTTTCTCGCCTTAATTCATCCATAAACTTATTGTTATCAGAGACAATTGATGGGTGAACATTAGGGATACCTGCTCTAGTTCGTAATAAGTTAATAGCATCTACTGCTGTTAAGTTATAAGATGCAGGCGCTGTAGTTGAACCTTTCGCAACATGTAAAGCTTCGGCATACATTAAATACACATCGGTAAGTCTCATATGAAGAAGCGCACCCATATATTTATCAATAATTCTATTCCATTTACTATGAAACTCTCCATCTACTACCGGGTAAAATTTCTTACGCATATATCCTGTTGTAGAAGGTTGATTATCACTACCATTACTACGGTGTTCTCCACCTGTAAAAAGCTGTGCTTTTTTATGTTTAGCTGGAATACTTGCTTTTGTTCCAAAAACATCTCCATCTACAACAATCCATTGATAAAAACGTGGATCGCGATTTTCGAATGGTTTATTAGGATTGTATAAAGTAGGTCCATAAACACCACTCATATCATCTTCAATGGATAGTCCGTTTGCCATTCCAAAATTATTATTGATGAAATTATGAGTAGGACTAGAAATTTCAGACCCACTCTGCCCATGAATATCTCTATCCATACCTGATGTCATAAACCTTTGAGCAGTTGTGGCATCACCACCAGGTGCACAAAAAATTAGCTCTGTACTACCCGGATAAACATTTGCTGTAGGTGTTTTCCAAAATACCTCTTTATATTCATCTAAATTTGAAGCTAATCTATAACGTCCTTGATCCGTTAAATTAAGTACTCCTGCAAAAGCATCTACAGCCATATTAGCTAATTCTACATCATATTGATAAGTATTCATAGCACCATTATTACCGTACATTAACGGACTAGCTGCAAGTAACAGGTTTTTACCTTGAAAAGCATAGGCAGCTCCCTTAGTAAGTCTAAGTTTATTATCACCTAATGTTTTTTGCCCGTAAGGCATATTGTCCCAATCTACAGGCAATAATTCAATAGCCTTTTTGTAATCTTCATTGGCTGCTAAAGCGCTCTCTTTATAAGTTGCAGGGCGTGGTAATGCAAAATCACCAACAAGCACTTTATCTATGTAAGGAAAACGTCCCCAAAATTTCATAATCTCATTATGAAAAAATGCTCTGAAAAAATAGGCTTGCCCTAAAATAACATCTTTTTCGGCTTGTGATAAACCGATCATTAAATCTTGACTCTCAATAACAATATTGGCATTTCGTATACCCTTTAAACTACCATCCCATAAACCAGGTCTCCTAGAAGCATTACTTTGATTAGTGCTTGCATTATTAGTACCATAGGTAGCGTTTTTCCAAGATGTTAAATAGCTATAATTAGCAGTTCTTAAACCATTTAAATTTCCGTTATCTATTAAATAACTTGCTTTCCAAGTTCTATTTCCATGAGCGTCATCTCCATATAAATAATCTTGGAAGGTATGCCCTGATGTTCCATAATCTACAACTAAAGCGTACATTTCCTCAACAAACCCTTGTGCGCTATCGAAGTTTGAAAAAACATCGGTTTGATCCAATTCTGATTCAGGTGCTATATCTAAGTAATCCTCACAAGAGAACGATACTATAAGCCCAAAAAATAATAATAATTTTATTGTATAATTTTTCATCACGTTCTTTTTAAAAATTCATATTAAAACCGAAGTTAAACCTTTTTAAGGTTGGATAATCTCCTCTAAAACTAGAGTCTGCGGTTGTTGTACCATTAAATTCTCTGTCATCAGGTAGGTCAGTCCATAAAATCAAATTATTACCATTCACAAAAATTTGAAGTGACTTAACTCCAAGTTTTTCACAAGTTTCGGCTGGAATATTATAAGATAGGGAAACCGCTTTAAGCCTAGTTAATGATGCATCATAATAGTTATCTCTAGGATTGGTTGCACCTTGTGCTCTCCAAGCAGGCTGCGTGTCAGTATTATTTGGCGTATTAACAGTCCAGTAATCTAAATCTTGTGTAAAAATCAAATTAGTTTGATTGCTGAATGTTCTATTTCCATAAGATCTTAAAGCATTTTGTGTTCCATACAACTGAGCCGAAACAGTAAAACCTTTGTATTTTGCTCCTAAAGTAGCACTCCAGTTTCTTTGTGGTCGCACTGGATAACCATATGGTGCGTTATCAAAAGAACTATTGTATATACCATCTCCATCAAAATCAACAACATCATAATACCCAACTCGTGTTAGGTTTTGGTTTGTTACTTGTGGTGTAGACATATAAATATCATCCCAGTTTGTCATAATTTCTCCAGGAATAGCTGTTCTTATTTGACCTATAGCATACCCCGCTGCCTTTTGGTAAAAAGGTTTAAATACAGGATCTTCTCTTTCTATAACTTCATCTTTTGCTTGCGTAAAATTGAAATTACCAAAAAGATTTACTCCATTTTCAAACGTATGTTTTGCACCCAGTACAATTTCATATCCTCTAACCTCTACTTTTCCTTTATTAAAATCTGGAGGTATTGCTCCAAACCAGTCTGGTACAGCTCTTTGCGAACCAGTTATAAGAATATTATCTCTGTTTTCTGCAAAATAATCAAATTCCGCAGTTATTGAATTGTTAAATAATCCTATTTCAGCACCAATATTATACTTGATAGCTGTTTCCCATTGAAGATTAGGGTTACCAACTTGTTTCTCTGTATAGTAAATGTATGGTGATCTTCCTTTATAGTTACTTGGCACCAAAAATGCTGCTCCACCATTTGACCATTGGGTAATATATTTCCATCTACCACTAAAATTATCATCACCAATAAGTCCGTAAGAACCTCTAACTTTAAGTTTATTCATCCAATCTACATCCTCCATAAACGTTTCGTTTGTTACAGTCCAACCTGCTGCTGCAGAAGGGAACAAGTCAAAACGAAATCCTGGTCCAAATTTTTCTGAACCATTATAAGCTCCATTTATATCTAAAAAGTATCTGTTGTCATAATCATAAGTAGCTCTAGCTACCCAATTTTCACGAAACGTAGGGAACACACTTCCTATAGCTGTTTCTTGTCTTCTAAATAAAAACAACCCTGTAACATTATGTTTGTTTGCAAACGTTTGGTTATAATTCATTGATACATCATAAACCATTCTTCGATCTCTTTGATTATCCTCCACATCTGAAGCACCCACAGTCCAAGGTGTTACAGCAAAATCAAAATCGTTTACACCATTTGGAGATAAAAAAGTTTCATTTTCTCCTTCATAAATTCTATATATTAAGTTTTCAACACCATCTGCACCTCTATCAACTAAAGATTGTTTACTTCTCATATTATTATCAAGAGAAAATCTTCCTTGAAGTGACAAACCTTCTGTTATAAAATCCAGTTTTTGCTTTAGTATAAAATCTGTATTTACCTGAAAGTTAGTGTAAGTATCATACCCTGTATTGGTTAAACTTACAATAGGATTAGATATACCAAAACCATCATCTATATATTGTCCATAATAACCATCAGGATATACGGGTGTATATAAGTCAGGTGCAATTTCATAAATACCATTTACTACCGTATTTAAGTTACTAGGTGATTCTCTTGTTCCTAGGTAACCCGAAAGGTTTACCGAAAGTTCTGTAGTACTTGTAACTTTAAAATCAACATTACTTCGGTAATTAAAACGTTCGTATTTATATTCACCTAAATATCCTTTTCCGCTGTCGTATTTACTACCATCAAAAATATCATTTACAGTTTGGAAGGCTAAACTTCCAAAATACTTTGCTGATTTATTACCTCCACGTACAGACAAATTAACTCTATAATCTTGAGCAAAATCTTTCAACAATTCATCTTCATAATTAATATTAGGATATCTGTAGCTTTCTTCTACAGATCCAGGGTTGCGATATCTATCAGCAATATCCATTGGTGTAAAATCACCCCATCCTATTGGTGAAACTGATAATTCTCTAAGAATGGAACTATTAGCCTGCATAATTGCATCATACGAATCCAGTTTTTCTGGTAATTTTGAAACAAATTTAATAGTAGAATTAACAGCTAAAGATAACTGAGCCTTACCTTCTTGACCACGCTTAGTAGTAATTAATATTACACCATTAGCACCTTCTACACCAAAAACAGCTGTGGCAGAAGCATCTTTAAGCACAGAAAGTTTTTCAATGTCATTCATATCAACATCAGTCATAGACCTTTTAACTCCATCAACAAGAATTAGTGGTCCTCCAGAACCGTTCCATGAACTTTGACCACGAATAAAAATTTGCATATCGGATTGACCAGGAATACCACTTCCTTGTATAGCTGTTACACCAGGTAAATTACCTTGCAGTGCTTCTTCAACGTTAGCTATACCTGCTGCCTTTTCCATTAATTCGGCTCCTTTTACCTGTGTAATAGCCCCTACAACACTCTCTTTCTTTTGAGTACCGTAACCAACAAGAACTACTTCTTCTAAGCTTTCTACATCTCCTACCAAAGATACATTGATAGTTGTTCTATTATTAACTGCAATCTCCACGGTTTTAAAACCTAGATAAGAAAACACTAAAGTTTTTTCACCTGAAGTTAATTCAATAGAATAGTTTCCTTCAAAATCTGTTGAAGCTCCTCTAGTAGTTCCTTTTTGCAACACAGTTACTCCAGGCAATGGCATACCACCATCATCTGTAACAACCCCAGAAATCATATTTTGAGCCTCTAAATTAATTGCTGTAAAACTGGAAAAAACTATCGCCAGTATTAGCGTTAATTTAGAAACTGAAAATTGTTTTTTTGAATTTTGTTTCATGTTTAGTTTAAATTTTAATATAAATTATGTTTGAGTTAATTTTAATTATTATTCTTTAAAACTTTAAAAGCCAAAGCTTAATAATATGTAACAATATTACAAAGAGTATCAAGCATCTCCATCCTGTACTATACTGCAAAACTATGTTTCATAATTTTTTATGAATAATATCACTATAACGTTATAGCTTTTCTGAAATTTAAGTATTATTCTTATTTTTTTATAGAAATTTACAACTATTTCTTTTTAAACAAAAAATAGATTATTAGTAAATATTTTTTAATTATACATGAATTTACTAATCAACTGTTGTAATACTTCCCCACCATGTTTTATTGGGTTGCCAATCTTTATTTAGCATTTTTTTTCGAAGTGCTTCATGCTTCTTAAACATGTTTATTTTCTTTTTTGAAATAGCTTCCTGCTCTTTAGTTGCATTGTAAAGTAAATCGTGTTGAGGGTATTTAGCGCCAACTTGATTTAACCAATTAAGCAGTGTTTTAGACATTTCTAATGTTCTTTCTGGCTCTGATTTTGCTAAATTGGTATCTTCATGAATGTCTTCAACTAAATTGTATAACTCATTTCGCCCATCTTCCCAAAAATGAATCAGTTTCCAATTTCCTTTTCGTATGATAAAGACTGGTCTTCCTCCTTGATTTCCATAATGTGGATAATGCCAATACAACGGACGCTCTTTTATAGTTCCCCCTTTTAATACAGGTAAAATACTTTTACCATCTTTATGAGCTTCAAAGAGTAAAGGTAAGTTAGCTAAATCTAATAATGTGGGAAAAAAATCACTTCCAGCAACAGGAACATCACTTTGCGTCCCTTTATTATTAATCCGCGGTACACTTACAATGTATGGAATTCTAATACCACCTTCCCACTGGTAGCCCTTACCTCCTTTTAAAGGTAAATTACTGGTTGAATAATTATCTCCAGAAGTTACTCCTCCATTGTCTGAAGTAAAAATAACAATGGTGTTTTTATCCATACCACTCTCTTTCAATGCATTTAAAACCATTCCTACGGCGTCATCCATTGTTTCTATTAAACCTGCATAAACCGGATTGTCTTGACATTTTCGCATAGGCAATAAATCACCTTCTTCAAAGCCTTTTTCTGTGACTCCTTTTACTACTGCTTTTTCACGATATTTCACCCACTTCTCTTTACTAGTTTGAATAGACCCATGAACTGCGTAAAATGATAAATATGCTAAAAAAGGTGTGTCTTTTGAAGCATTTATAAAATTAACGGTCTCTTTTGCCAAACGCATAGAAAGGTTTTCTCCTGGTTGCTGATTTTTCAACTTAGGATTCTTATACGGGTCAAAATACCCTCCGTCAGGACTTCCTCTATGAAAACCACCTTTATTTATATCAAAACCATAATCTTCAGGGTAATACCCTTTAGCTCCTAAATGCCATTTTCCTTCGAAAAAAGTGGTATAACCTGCTTTTTTTTAGAGCCATTGGCAGTGTTACGATACTTGTATCCATATTATGTTTGTATGCTGCAGGAAGTACTTTTGTATAACGTTTTTTGCTCTCCATTTTTCACCTTCAGGTGCGCCAATCCAATCAGTAATACCGTGCCTAGCAGTAAATTGCCCTGTCATTATTGTAGCACGAGACGGGCTGCAAACTTGGCAACCTGCATACCCATTTGTAAATAGCATTCCATTCTCAGCAATTCCATCAATATTAGGAGTTTCATAATACGTACTCCCCATAACACTCAAATCAGAATATCCTAAATCATCGGCCAAAATAAACAGGATGTTTGGCTTTTAAACTTGTACTTCTTCTATTTTTGAGTGACACGAAATTAATACTACTAACAATAGTAAATATGCTACTTTTTTCATTGTTTTTAGTTTCTATTTCACTTATTCTGTTTTAACAAAACACTTTTATTTTCCATTCTGTAAAAACGGACCAGCATCTCTTGGAAACTGTACTTCTAACAATTTCTTCATTCTTTCTTCTACTTTAGTGTATTTTTTATGTCCAACTAAATTTATATAAGAAACTATACTTTTTTTATGCTCATATAATTCTGCTCCTAAAACCTCTTGTGTTTTAGAATTTCTCCATTCGGTGTATCTCCAATCTCCATCTGTGGTTGTTACACCCATAATGTCTTTACCTCTAGCATACACACTATATGCAGCTTCATCCCATGTTATTTTTGGGTTGTTTAATACAGGAAGTATACTTTTTCCTTCTGAGACTGGTGCAGACTCTAAATTACAAATATCTACTAAAGTCGAAAAAATATCAACATTTTCTACTAAAGCATCAGATGTTTTTCCTGTAACTCTTTTAGTATAATTTGTTTCTCTACTAATAATTAAAGGTACTTTTACATCAATTTCCATATTAGATTGTTTACACCAAGATGCGTAATCTCCAATTTTATAACCGTGATCGCTCATAAAAATAATCATGGTGTTTTTACGTAAGTCTAAATCTTCTAAAGTTTGCATAACTTTACCAACTTGCGCATCAATATAACTTACAGAAGCATGGTAACCGTGAATTAAATCTCTCGTTAAATTATCATCTAAATCACCTTCCTTCGGAATATTAGAATACCCTTTTAATTCTCCCCAAGGACTTAATGCCAATCTATAAACACCTTCAGGTTTTTTTCGAGAAGGTATTTTAAAATCGTTTTTATTGTAAAGGTCCCAATATTTTTTTGGAGAATTAAATGGTAAATGAGGTTTACTTAAGCCCACAAACATAATAAATTTATCATCCTTAACTTTATGTAAGGTTTCTATAGCGTGTTTTGCTACTCGTCCATCTTTATAAGCTTCATCTTCAACATCTGCATTTTCAAAAGCTGGTCCTTTTAAAGGTTTAACGCCCTCTTCCTTTAAGCGTTTCATTAACGCAATATTTTCTGGTTTTAAATATGCATTTTTTTCTTTTTCAAAATAGATAGACCATACATCTTGGTCATCTCTACCATGGTGATACACCTTACCAATACCAACAGTTTTATATCCATTTTTATTAAACAATTGAGGTAAGGAAACCAACTCTTTATGCACTTTTCTAAGTGGAGTAAATATACTATAAATACCTAATGTTTCAGGGCGTAAGCCCGTAAGTGTACTCATTCTAGATGGCCCACAAATAGCTTGCTGCACATATGCTTTATTAAACATAACGCCTTCATCAGCTAATTTATCAATATTTGGTGTAATGGCTGTTTTACTTCCATAACAACCCAATTCTGCTCTTAAATCGTCTACATAAAAAACCAATACATTTGGTTGTGTTTCTTGTGAACTTAAATGTAGGTAACTAAATAAAACGCAGCATAAAACAATTATTTTCTTCATAATTTAATATTTAAAATCACATTATAATTTAGGTGACTGAACAACTCCTTTTCCTTCTTTAAACCCCCAATAGTCAATCGCATTCTTTTTTTTATCAAACGTATAACCCCACTTTTTTAGATAGTAATCTCTTGTTTTAAAATCGTCTCCTATGCCTTGTAAAGCGGCATTTAATTTAACATCTAAATCTTGTTGCAACTCTTTAACCTCAGGTTTATTCAATAAATTATTCATTTGATAAGGATCACTTAAGTTATCAAAAAGTACACTTGCACCTTCTGGAGTTCGCGCATAAGTATATTGTTTGGTTCTAATAGCACGGTAAGGTGCGTCTTTAAAATTAGCGCCAAAAGGAGCAACTCCCATTACTAAAGCGGCTCTATCAGCTTTTGGATCAGGGTTTCTTATTAAGCTTGATAAATCTTCACCTTCAATTGTTTTAGGAATACCTATATTAGCTAAGCCTAATAATGATGGTAATATATCTGGTGTATTAATAGGTGCATTTACAACGGCTCCTTTATTTTCTCCTATTGAAGGGTAACTTATTAAAAAAGGTACTTTAATAGCTTCATCCCAAGCCAATTGTTTTACAAAAGGCTTAACACCGTGTGCTCCCATCATCTCCCCATGGTCTGATGAAAAAACAATAATTGTATTCTCTGATAAATTCAAATCTTTAATTTTTTCTAATACAGTACCAATTGCTTCATCTGTAGCGGTACAATGTGCATAATAACCTTGTAATTCTTTACGGGTTCTTTCTTCAAATGCTTCAGGTACATTAGGAGCTATTATTAAATCTTCAAGCGGATACATTTCTTTATACTTTTTAGATGCGCTTCCGTGAGGATAGTGTGGTGTTCCTATAGAAATCACTAATAAAAAAGGATTTTCATCTTTGGCATGAATACTTAAGTATTGGTTTGCATCTTTAGTTAATGCGAATGGAGAGTATCCTTTCCAGTATTTCAATTCAGGATCATTATTATCATAATACGGCATTTTAGTGTAGTTATGTGAACATTCTAATGCTTTCCAATAATCAAACCCTTGACGCCTTTCTGGTTCAACATTATTTAACCTACCATGCCCATCTAAATGCCATTTTCCTATATAAGCGGTGTTGTACCCTTCTTCTTTAAAAATTTCAGCCATGCATACTTCTTCACTTGGCAAATAAATATCGTTTACAAACATTCCTGTTGAAGTTGGAAACCTACCGGTTAACAAAGCCGCACGATGTGGTGTACAAACAGGCGTTACAGAAACTGCGTTTGAAAAATTCACAGATTCATCTGAAAATTTATCTAAATTAGGTGTTTTCACATTTGGGTCGCCAGCATACCCTAAAGCAGAACCTCTCCATTGATCTGTAAGTACATATACAATATTTGGCTTTTTAGTGTTGGTGTTTTTAGTATTCTTTTCTAATTTATTTCCTGTTTTACAACTAGATAAAGTAAATAGAACTACTAAAATTACAGTGGAAAAAAATTTGATTCTCATTATTTGATTCATTTCTATTTTATTTGTTAATTTTTTGAACACCTTTTTTAGTAGCGTAAATTTCTTTTATTGTTCCGTCTTCATTATAATACAAATACTCTATACAGGTATTTCTTCTAAATTTTGTTCCTCCATTCCAATCTCGAATATGATAAAAGAAGTAGTCTTGATCTTTGTATTCTATTATAGAATGATGATCTTGTTGCTGTTTTGGATTAATCGATCCTTTGTACTCAAATGGTCCATAAGGATTGTCTCCCATTGCATAAAAACCTCCTAAACCTGCATTGTAAGAAAAATAATATATTCCATTTCGCTTATGCATATAACTGGCTTCAAAGAAATTTTTATAGCCATATTCAATAACTCTTGGTTTTTCAGCCAATTCTAAAAGGTTGTCCTTTAACAAAGCTACTTTTGGTTCTCTAACACCCCAATACAAATAGGTTTTTCCGTCATCATCAGTAAAAACACAAGGATCTAACCATTGCCCTTCAACACCTTCTATCCAACCAATATCTTTAAAAGGACCTTCAGGAACATCGCTTACTGCTACACCACATCTCATATCATCTTTTGAACCATTAACAGAGTGCGGATATAATAAATAATATTTACCATTTTTAAAAATGGCTGTTGGTGCCCACATCCATCCTTTTGCTCCCCAAGAAATATCTTTTGAATGCAATACTACACCATGGTCTGTCCAATTCACCATATCTGTTGATGAAAAAGCGCGATATCCATCCATAGTATCATAATTTACTGCATCTTCAGGATTTCCAGATGTGTACATCCAAACTTTTCCATCTTTCCAAACATGCGCAGAAGGATCAGCTGTACGAATGTGACGAATTACCGGATTGTTATTTTCATTTTCAACTGATACTTCTTCCGATTGTATAAGGTTACTTTCTTCTTTTTTTATTTTAGTGTTACAACTTACTAAAGCAACAGTTAAAGAAATAATTATTATTTTAAATTTCATTTAATTAAATTTTAGATATAAACTTATAATTCCCTGGTTGAACTAATAATTCAAATGAACTTGAACTCTTATTTATCAGTTTCACATTTTTATTGTTTTTAAAAATATTGGCATTTAAAAGTAATTCTTCGTTTGAATTTGCTGGTATTATAACTTTCGCCGAAGTATTTGGAGGAATCACAATGTTTAATTGAAATTCATTATTTTTAATTTCCCATGAAGAAGATACTTTACCATAAGGCGTATTTAAACTTGCAGATGCACTTGTTAATGGTTGCCGTGCTTGCGGTGCTATTTCAATAACTTTATAACCTGCTTCTAATGGAGCAATTCCAGCAATACGCTCGTACATCCATTCACCAATAGCACCATAAGCATAATGATTTAAACTATTCATTTTTTGAGAATTAAATCCTTCTTCTTTACTATAACTATTCCAACGTTCCCAAATAGTAGTTGCGCCTTGATTTATAGAATAAAACCAAGATGGGTAGGTTTCATTAAACAATAATTTATACATTAAGTCAATTCCCCCTGTTTCGTCCAAAACTTCAGACAATAAGGGAGTTCCTAAAAACCCTGTACGTAAATGATTATCGGCATCACTCAACTTACGTAATAAATTAGTTTGTGCATTTTTCTGTTTACTTTCAGGCAGCAAATCAAATGCCAATGCCATTAAATAAGAAGTTTGTGTTTCTGCAACACCTTTTATCTTTCCGTTTTCATTAAAAAACGCTGCATCAAATGCTTTAGCTATTGATTTGTATAATTTAGTATATTTATTATACTCTTCTGTTTTTCCTAATACTTTCGCTGCTTGTGCAGTTAATTTAGCTGAATGTGCAAAAAATGCTGTACCAATTAAACTATGTGATGTATCTCCTTTATTATTTCCATTTGCAGGAAGCGGTTGTAACCAATCAGCAAAACCTCCCATAGACGAAATATAACCTTTAGATACCGATTTATGATATGCAACCCAACCTTTCATCATTTCGTAGTTTTCTTCAAGAATTCTTGTATCACCAGTTCTGTAGTAAATTTTCCACGGAATAATTGTACAAGCATCTCCCCAACCAGCACTTACTTTATTGTTATATAATACATCTGGCACAACCCATGGTATTCCTCCGTTATCGTATTGCGATTCTCTTACACTCTGTAACCAACTTGCCCAAAAACCATACACATCGGCATTAAACATAGATGTTGGCCCAAATACTTGTGCATCAGCAGTCCACCCCATACGTTCATCACGTTGTGGACAATCTGTTGGAATATCAAAAAAGTTACCACGTAAGCCCCAAACAATATTGCTTTGTAATTGATTTAGCTTAGCACTAGATGATGTAAATGTTCCGTTTTCTTCAAAATCTGAATATTGAACTAGACCAGTTACCCAATCTTTTGTTGGTTTTACGGCTGTATTATAACCACTTAACTCCACATATCTAAACCCGTGAAATGTAAACTTTGGCGACCATTCTATAACTCCATCTTTTGAAGCTGTATAATAATTGGTAGACTGCGCTGTTCTATAATTATCTGTATAAAAAGAACCATCTGGTGATAACATTTCAGCAAATCTAATTTTTAAGGTTTCGCCTTTTTTCATTGGAACTTTTAATACTGGAACTCCTACCATATTTTGTTGTAAATCAAAAATAACCGCACCATCTTTTTCAATTACTTCTTTTGTAGGCAACTCTATTTTTCCTTTTACAGTAGTGTGCCTTTTTGGTTCTAAACGAATCTTATCTTCAACAGGAAACACATTTACTGCTTTCCAGTTTTTATCGCTAAAATTAGTTGTAGTCCACTTTGGCATTTCCAAATTAGCATCATAGGTTTCACCATCATAAATTTCTGAAAGTCTAATAGGTCCGTTAGTAGTTCCTTTCCAACCAGCATCCGTAACAATAACTTTTTTAGAACCGTCTTTCATTGTTAATTCTAATTGGCATATAATTTTAGGTGTTTCGGTATCACTCCAATATGATTTCATCCAACCCAATCTTCCAGAATGCCAACCTGCAGCTAGTTCAACACCAATGGCATTTTGTCCTGATTTAATTAAATTGGTAACATCATAGGTAATAGTTTCAATACGTTCTTTATATGGTGTATACCCAGGAGGCATTACATCATCACTAACGTCTTTACCATTTATTTTCACATCAAAAACACCTTTTGCCGTTATATATAATCTTGCAGAAGTCACATCGTTAGACAATTCAAATCCTTTTCTTAAATATTGAGGTCTATGAATAAGATTATCTTGGCTCCCCATCAACTTTTCTTTTTTAGTATCTAAACCAATCCATTGCGCTTTCCAATCGCTATTATTTAATAAACCTAATTCAAACGTATTTATAGCACTCCAAGTTGAAGCTTGTCCATCTTGATTCCAGTATTTAACTTTCCAATATACTTTTTGACGAGATTGTAATGATTTTCCTTCATATTTTATCCAAGTAGATTGCTCAGATTTTTGTTTTTTAGAATCCCATAAATCTGCATTGTTAGATAATAAATCTAAACTACTTGCTACTACAATTTGATAAGCAGATTGACTTTTATTATTTTCTAAAACTGGTAATTCCCAAGAAAATGTAGGTTCTGAGTCATAAAAACCAATTGGATTTGTAAAACCTTCTGAAACTGTTAGATTTTTAGCTGCTGCTAATGGTTGTTTTTCAGCACAAGATGTTTGACTGATTAAAACCAAACAAACTAATGTTTGAAAAAAATACTTGAATGTTAATTTGTGATGCATTTGATTAAAATTTAGTTTGAAAATTATATGTTCCTGGTTGTGCCAAAATTTTGATTGACATTTTTTCTGAATCTATCAATTTTATATTTGAATTTTCTTTGAAAATATTTCCGTTTACCAATAAACTATCTAAAGTATTATACGGAATATTTATTTCTGCAGTGGTATTTGGCGGAATAACTACATCTAAATTAAATGTATTGTTTTCTATTTTCCAAGAAGAAGATGCTTTTCCGTAAGATGTATTTAAACTAGCAGCTGCTGCATTCAAAAATTCAGTATTTGGTATTGGTGCAATTCTTAGTTTTTTATAACCAGGTTCTATCGCCGAAAGTCCAGCAATACGTTCATACATCCATTGCCCAACAGCACCATACGCATAATGGTTTAAACTATTCATACTTTGCGGATTGTAACCATTTGCTTTGCTGAAACTATTCCAACGTTCCCACATTGTAGTTGCGCCTTGATTGATAGAATAAAACCAAGAAGGATAGGTTTCTTTAAACAAAATTTTATACATCAACTCAATCTCTCCCATATCATCTAAAACTTTTGGTAAAATTGGCGTTCCTAAAAATCCGGTTCCTAAATGGTTATCAGCATTTTTAATAGTTTCTAACAAGTGTTTTTGCGCTTTTATTTTGGTTTCTGGTTGTAATAAATCAAAATAAATGGCAAGTAAATATGCGGTTTGCGTTTGTTTTTTATTTTGATATTTCCCGTTCTTATCAAAAAACTTGTTTTCAAAAGCTAAAGCTATTTCTTTATACAAATTTTTGTATTTTTTTTCATCATCAATATTGCCTAAAACTCCTGCAATTTTAGACACCAAATGAGCTGAATGCGCAAAATAAGCCGCGTTTACAAAGCTTCCTGGTGTATCACCTCTATTTCCCATTTTTCCGCCTTTTTCTGGGTATGGTTGCAACCAATCTCTAAAAGAATGTATAGTTGGTATATAATTATTTGATTTAGATTGGTAGTACCCAACCCATTTTTTTCCCATTTCGTAATTTTCTTCCAAAACGGTTTTATCTCCTGTAGTGTTGTAAATATCCCAAGGAATAATTACACAGGCGTCTCCCCAACCAGAACTAGCTCTATTATTTTGAAGTACATCTGGTATAATAAAAGGTACCAAACCATTATCATGTTCAGATTGTGTTTCGCGCATACTTTGTAACCAAGCTGTCCAAAACGCGTGCATTTTATAATTGTACATTGCCGTTGGCGAAATTACTTGCGCATCTCCTGTCCAACCTAAACGTTCATCACGTTGCGGACAATCTGTAGGAATATCTAAAAGGTTGTCTCGTAACCCCCAAGTAATATTGCTTTGTAATTGATTTAATTTTTCATGTGATGAAGTAAATGTTCCATTTTTTTGAAAATTAGAATGTTGCACCAAACCTTTCACCCAATTTGTAGTTGGTTTTACTGAGTTGTCATACCCTGATAACTCAATATATTGAAACCCATGAAATGTGAATTTTGGTGTATATTCAATAACACCATCTTTGGCAGCAATGTAATAATCGGTTGATTTTGCCGAACGATAGTTTTTTGTATAAAACGTACCATCAGACAGTAACATTTCAGAAAAACGAATTGTAAGTGTATCCCCTTTTTTCATAGGTACGGTTACTTTTGGCACACCCAACATATTTTGTTTCATATTGAATATTACAGAAGATTTTGTAGTTGATACAATTTCTACATTTTCTAAAACCGCCGTTGTTTTAACAGTTTCATGACGTTTTGGTGCCAGTTTTACACTATCAGCTATGGCCTCTACCTCTGTATCTTTCCAAGATGCATCGTCAAACGTATTTGTTGTCCAATTTGGCATTTCTAAATTGGCATTGTATACTTCACCATCATAAAGGCCTGCTAATCTTATTGGTCCATTTGTAGTTCCTCTCCAAGATGCGTCAGAAACAATTATTTCTTTAGAACCATCTTTTAAGGTTACTTCTAACTGACATAAAATTTTTGGTGAAGCAAAATTTTCGTATACTGCTTTTCCTCTACTAATTCTTCCTGAATGCCAACCTGAAGCCAATTCAACAGCTATTGCATTTTTACCCGAAGACAACAAATCTGTAACATTGTAGGTTAATGTTTCAATACGTTTGTTGTAGGGTGTCCAGCCAGGTGCTAACACATCATCACTTACATCTTCTCCATTTAAATGAACATCAAAAATTCCTTTTGAAGTAATGTATAATCTAGCCGATTCAATGTTAGAAGGTAAATCAAAACTTTTTCTTAAATATTGAGGTCTGTGCATTAAAAATTTTCTAACGCCCTTTATACTATCTTTTGCAGTATCTAATCCTGTCCATTTTGCTTTCCAATCGCTGTTATTTAATAAACCTAATTCAAACGTATTTATGTCACTCCAAGTTGAAGCTTGTCCGTTTTGATTCCAGTATTTTACTTTCCAATATACTTTTTGACGAGAACTTAATGTTTTTCCTTTGTATTGTATCCAAGTTGATTGCTCTGATTGTTGTTTTTTAGAATCCCATAAATCTGCGCTATTAGGCAACAAATCAGGTGAACTTGCTACTACAATTTGGTATGCTGTTTGACTTTTATTAGTATCTGAAAGAGGTATTTGCCAAGAAAAAGTAGGTTTTGGATTATAGAACCCTACTGGATTTATAAAACCTTCTGATAGTTTTAATTTATTTGGCTTTTGAATATAATTTTGAGCACAAGACGTAATCCCTAAAAAAGAGAAAAAAAAGAGAACTTGATAAATAATAGTTTTTAGATGCATTAGAAAATTATTTTAATTTTTAAGCTAGATTTTTTTTAAATTATTGTTATTGTACAATTCACGTTGATTACTCCTTTAGGAAAACCTAATAGTATTGGCAGCACCTCCATACCTGGCACTTGATTAAAAATACGTTCCTTTTCAGATACTTTGAGTGTTATTGGCACGTTTGACTCCATTACAACTACGCCACCATCTTTATGAATTTCGATACTATTTTCTGAAGTTTGAACTACTTTTTCACCTGTTGAAGATATAATTGGCAATACTAATGTATCACCATTTTCTTCACTTGTTGTTCTTAACGCTTTAATTGTTGTTATTTCTTTATCAAATAAGTAATTCAATTTAAAACCTCCACTTGTGCCAAGTGTTTCTTTTTCTCTATTTGTGAGTGTTGCTAATACTTCAAAATTTATAATTCCATTTTCATCAGTATTTTTAACTATCGCTTTTAAATCGTGAATATTTGTATACCAAACATCATTTACAAATCGCTCAACACGAGGTGTTAAACAAAAATCTTCTTCCGGTTGCTGTTGTTGATTGTTTGGTTCTACCAACATATATTCTGCCATACTAGCTGTAAATAAAGGCCCTACTTTTTTATGCCACAAAACAGCTAATGATCCGCCGGTAGCTGCCACTGAATATTTTTTCTTCCAAATTTGATCATAAGAAGACACTGTACTTTTCCATGGCCCTCTTGCTCCTAACCAAACGTCTAATTCAGGAAAGTGTTTTACACCATCTTTTACAGCTCTAGGAATTGGTTTTTCTTTATCTACGTTCTGTAACTTATCTGTATTATCTAAAACAAATGCTAAATTTTTTGCATGAGAAAATGTGTGATGCATACACGGCTTAACGCCATATGATTTATAATGCACCCCTCCAGCTAACAACCCATTTACAGTACAACGCTCTAACAGTTCTGTATTTAAAACAGCAGCTGTACCAAAAGCTGGATTTCTATTAGCCATTAAAGCAAATGCAGGTTGACAACCATCTGTAGTCCTACTACCCCAATACGTCCATTTATTTTGACGTGTTCCAAAACTATTATCCCAAGCGCCATCTGGTAACATAAATTCTAAATGCCCGTTCATAGATTCAGTGAGAAGTTTTAGTAACTCCTCATCTTGTTCTATAATTGCATATTGTACTAAACCGTTTAAAGTTTCTTCTACATTATAGCCAATATCTACTGGATACAAACCTTTAGCACTTTTTTCATTATCTGGCTTGTCTTCACCAAAAATTAGCTTATTCGGTTCAGTTAAGTATTTGGGAATTAAGGCTGCAAACTCTTTGCTTCTTGCAATATACTTTTCTTCATTAAAATAATCGCCTAAAAAGCGAAGTGCATAAATGGCCGTAAATCTGTAATTAATATGACTGAAATGCATATCAAATTTACGATACACAAAGTCTATACCTGCTTTGAGACGCGCTTCCCATTTTTCTTTCATTTCCTTTGTTAGCAAATGTCCATGGTGGTGTAAAGCTTCACCTAAAGCAATGGCTGTAAACACCGTAATTCCATTCCAAGATTTAGGATTTAAATCGTTTGTCCAACTTCCACTACCATCTGGTTTATCTACATTTTTAGACCAATCCATCAATTTTATAGCTGCATCTAAATACTTCTGATCTCCAGTAGCGTCGGCCATATACATTAATGGATAGATAGCATCATTCGCTCGACCATGAACCGTATCACAGGCATGACAATAAAGTGTACCGTCTAAAACAGGATTACTGGGATTATTTACTTGAGCTCTTATCATGGCATCACACCATGTTTTCAATAAATTAAACGACTGTTTTTGAAACGCAGTCATATCTTTACTGTTCATCACCTTATGTTTACTGCTATCTAATATGCACCCATACGGTAACATTAAACCTAAACTTCCTATTGCTGATAAATGCACAAAAGAGCGTCTTTTCATACTAAAATTCAATATTAATTAATAAAAATAAAATTAATTGAATAAAAAAAAGAATCTATCCTGCACTATTATGGTTTCGTGCTTAATATTTTGAGTTAAAAATTGTAATTTCTTAAACAAATTTAATCGTAAGTTCGTTGTATATTATGGCATATAAAAAACTTCTTCTAACGGAATAGAGATTGGTGAATTATCTGGATTTACCTCCATAATATCAGCCATAAACTTCCACCATTTTTTTACAATTTCATTGTTTACTAAATCTTGAGAACCACCATTGCCAGAGACTTTTTGAAAAGCAAATAACGTACTTGTTTCTTCATCTAAAAAAATAGAATACTCGCTTACACCATTGTCTTTCAATAGCTGCCTTAATTCTGGCCATAATTCATTATGACGCTTAGTATAAGCCTCCTTTTGGCCTTTATTTAATTTCATTTTAAACGCTAATCTTTGCATAATTTTAGTTGTTTATTTTAGTTTTACAATCTATATAGACAGAAAAAAACATGAAACATTGAACTACTTTTATACATAATTCAGTTTTTTATAATCCTATACAGATAAAATATCTTAAACTGATTGGTTACAGAACTTAAGCCACATATTAGACGAAACACTTATTTTTTTACAGGATTGTTATTTATATAATCTAACAACATACTTTTTACATTTTCAACTGAACCTGCTTCTAATCCGCCTTGTGTAGCTCCTGTAATCCAATAAAGTACCATTCCAGCATCTGAACAATCCCATTTTCCTTTTTGAAATTTAACTACATCATCTACTTCGGCCATTTTACCCATTAACCAAACAAACTGAATACGATCATCAGCATGATTCATTGCCCAATCCCATTCAGATTCTTTAACTTTAAGATTTATGTTTTGATCTGGAATACGTACTTCTTCAACTCCAAAATCTAAAATCTCTTGCCACTTAAAAAAATCTCCAGCATTATCATTTGCAGGATGGTGCGTTATAACTTTTACATATTTATGTTTTTCTTTTTTAGCAGCCTGTAGCGCAAACCCAATAATATCTGGTTCTCCAGCTTCAACAATCCAAAGAGGGTCATTTTCAGATGAAGCATTTATGGCGTCGCGTAAATCTTTTATTGTTTTATCTAATTGCCATTTAGCATCCAAAAAAGTAATGTGTTCAAAACCTCCCCAACGACGTGCTGTTCCATCGCAGGTAATTTGCATCATCGCATGTCTTTCAAATTCGGCTGCTTCAGAAATTCTTTTTAAAACAACCAAATCACAACTATGTGAGTAATGTACCAAACGATCTTCTAATCCTGCTGCTCGAAGCAGTGCTAAAGAAACTGCCGTACCTCCTAAATCATCAGGATCCGGTGAATTTCCATCTGCAACAACGGCTATACGCCCTGCTGGAGTGTTCATTTTTTGTGCAACTACACAATTTACTGATAGAAATGCTGCTATAAATAATACTATTAATTTATTCATGTTTAATTATTTAATAAATGTATATGTTGTTTGTGATTCTTGTACTTATTTCCCTTTTCCTACTGGTGTAAAAACAATACCAGCCCATCTTCCACGGATAAACTCTTTTCCATCGGTACCCATTTGACCTTTTACTGTAATTGTATCACCTTTGTTTACTTTTATATTTTCCCAAAAAGCATTGAATGCTTTTCTTTCTTCCCACATTGTTTTTGCCAATGGAGGAGCGTAAGTTCCTAACTCTTTACTATTAATAAATATACTAAAAGTTGAGTTCCCATCATTTTCTCCTACTCCAACAAAAATTACATCATACTGTCCACTTTCAAAATTAAACGTTGTGCTTGTTGTTGCTTCCTTATATTTATTTGAATTTATAGCTAACCAATTTTTTCCGTTTTTATAATAGCCTGTTCCTTCTATAGGGAATTCTTGAGAAGCTATTATTTTATTCTCAGGAAGTGCTTTTGAAATGGTCTTGAAATACGATTTTGAAGCTATTTCAGGAAGTTTTCCTTGAGCTAATTTTACTTTTGGGCCTGTATTTTTAGGAATAAAATTACTGTCTGTTGTTAAAATAAATTTATCAAACTCAAAACCGTCTTCACGCATACTAAACTGAATGTCATGAATTCCTGCTTCTTCAATATCTAAATAAATTTCTTTAGCAATACCACAGTGAACTTCTTTTATACGTTGTTTACTTTCCCAAGTCCATTGATTTTTCCCATTGCACCATTGCATGCGTTTTCCATGTTCAGGCCAAGTATTGTTCAACCCAACATGAAGTCCATTATCTTCGGAACCTGATGAAAAAGCACGTACCCAAACATAATAGCGTCCTGGCATATTTATTTTTACCTTATAGTGCACAACACCCATTTTACCCGCTTTATTTGTAAAATTTTCTTCACGAATAAGCGTATCTGAGTGTGTTACTCGAGTATCTGGCAATATTTCAATATACGATTTGTTACTAGCTTCTACACTATGTTGACCATCTTCATTTCTTCCAACGTTTGGCACTTCATTTTTTAAAGTTCTGTACCAAGCTCTAACTTCAGCATTGGTTTGTTTATAAAAATGTTCGGCTTCAACAGCTACCAGTCCATTATGCTCTTCAAAAATAACATTAGCGTTTATAATTGGATTGTTTAATTTTTTTGTTTGGCCGCTAGTTATAGAACTAAATACTATTAGCAACAGTATTAATACTAAAAATGATTTTGTATTCACGCAATTTCTATTTAATTAATTATTTCTGAAATATATTTATTTAAAACGCATCAACTATCCTGTAGTATCAGTATCTACTTGAAGTAAATCACATGTAAATCTAGATAATTTTATTACGTAAACTTCGGTATTTTGTAAATACAAAAATGTACCCAACAACAAATTGAAGGGTACATTTTTTCTATTTCATTACAAAAAGCAATTCTAAATTTTATTTTAAATGGTTTTCTTTTACTTCAATTATTTTACTTGGTTTAAAACCAATTCTGTGAGCTAGCACTATTAGCTCAGCTTTGTTAGGCAACATAAAAGGTTTTTTATAAATATCCCAACTCTTGGATACTATACCATCTTTATTTTTAACTTTATAACCTATTGAAGCACCTTCTGTTGAGCAAACAATTGTTACTTTTCCGTTGGAAACCTCAACAGTTGGCTGTGATGTGATTGGTTGATTTTCTGCTCTTTTCCACAGCTGTGTTATTAATTGATCTTCAGGTAAATTTGGCTGGTCTCCAATTGTAGCAATCCATCGATCCATTTCTGTGCTTAACTCCTCCAATTTATCTTTATAAGCTGGATCGTTCGCTAAATTATGAATCTCATGTGGGTCGGCTATACAGTCAAACAATTCTTCTTTTGGTTTGTGACCTCTAAACCATTGCATTTGAACATCATTTAGTTTTCCTTCATCTCTAAGTCTTAACAACTCTTGCATTGTTGGTATTTTTTCTCTGTACGCAAGTGGTAAATAATAGCCCTGCTCTGGTCTGTAATTTCTAATATACTTAAACTGCTTATCTCTTACTGCTCTAATTGCATCAGTTACCTCATCAAAACGATCTGCTGCTGCGTGAATATATGTACGCTTATTTTTAGCGGTATATTCTCCTAAAAAAGATTGTCCTTGCATATATTCAGGTGGATCAACTCCTACTAGTGACAATAACGTTGGAGCAAAATCTACAAAACTCACCAACTGATCATCTTTTGTTCCTGCACGCATCTTCTCAGGAAAACGAATAATCATAGGTGTATTTAAACCTGAATCATAAATCAATCGTTTTCCTCTTGGTAAAGGACCTCCGTGATCTCCATAAAAAACAATAATTGTATTATCTAACAAGCCATCATCTTCTAATTGCTTTAAAACACTTCCTAACTGCTTGTCCATTTCAGCAATATTATTGTACATTTTCCATAAATCATTTCGTACAACATCGGTATCTGGAAGATATGGAGGAATATTGAATTTTGTATCTTTTGATAAATGTTTAGGCGTCTCTGCCTCACTCATTCTATTTTTAGCTTCTGGCAATCCGTTTTGTTTCCATGTATAATTGGTATCTCCGGAATGATAGTGTCTTGTCTCTATTTGTCTAAAACCATACGGTTCAAATAACCCCGACTCATGTGTTTCTGTAAAATTAAAAACAGCAAAAAATGGTTGATTTTCTTCTCTATTTCTCCAATGCGCATACGCACTACTTTCATCCCAGGCTGTTTTTGGAGCCTTAAACTGGTAATCTTCTTTATAATTATTTGTACAGTAATATCCTTCTTTGCGCAATAATTCACTCACCATTTTCACTTGTGAAGGAGGTACAGCTTCATACTTTTTTAAACCAGTTTGCTTTGTATTAGAACTCGTTCTCATATGATTTGCACCAATACTTGATGGGTACATACCTGTTGCAATGGCTGCTCTACTTGGCGAACAAACTCCTGACGTAGAATACAAATTTGGATAAATAACACCTTCATTAGCTAACCTACTCAAATTAGGCGTTGCTACTGTTAAATCTCCAAAAGGCGGAATATAAGCCCCCATATCTTCAGTTACTAACCATAAAATATTTGGTCTTTCAGGTAATTGCATAGAGGATGAATTCTCTACTACTTCAATTTTATCTTCTTTTTTAGTTTGACAACCAATAATCAACAGACAAACTATTAATGGAATACTGCTGTTAAAAATGGATTTCATTTTATGAAAAAACATAATTAATACTTACTAAATTATTGAACTCTTAATTTTACTTTTTGCAAATCTTTTTCTAATGAAGAAGCTCCAATTGATACTGTAAACGTACCTGGTTCTACAACCTTTTTCATTTCCTGATTTAGCACATTTAATTCATTAAATCCTAATTCAAAAGTAACTGTTTTAGTTTCTCCTGGCTTTAAAGTAATTCGTTCAAATCCTTTTAACAGTTTTAAGTAACGACCAACAGATGCATAATCGTCTCGCACATACATTTGTACTACTTCATCTCCAACTACTTTACCTGTATTTGTTATTTCTACTGAAACAGTAGTTGATTCATTAGCTGCAATAGTCTCTTTTTCAAATTTTGGTGTGCCGTATTTAAATGTTGTATAACTTAAACCATAACCAAATGGAAATAATGGTGACTTATCACTAAATCTATACTTTCCTTTTCCAGATCCAATAAAGTCAGGACGTTCTAAATATGTTACAGGAACCTGCCCTACTGAGCGAGGAAAAGACATTGTTAGTTTACCGCCTGGATTTACATCCCCAAAAAGAACATTGGCAACAGCATCACCCGCTCTCATTCCACCATACCACGTTTCAAGAACTGAAGGAATATTTTCAGCAATATAATTTATAGATAGTGGTCGACCATTAATTAACACAACAATTACTGGTTTTCCTGTTTTATGAATTAACTCTACTAATTCGTTTTGAACGCCATACAAATCAAGATCTGAACGGTCTCCACCTTCGCCACAAGTTTTATGAGAACTACCTACAACTAAAACAACAGCATCCGATTTTTTTGCAGCAGCTTCAGCCGCAGCAAATCCTTCTTTTGAAAAACTATCAATATCGCACCCTTTAGCGTAGTTTATTTTTACGTTTTCACCTACTTTTTTCTTTAAACCATCTAACACTGAAACATAGTATGGTGGTAATCCTGAATACCCACCCAATAGTTTATACGTTCCCTTTTTAGGTCTTTCTTCGTGAGCGTTAGGTCCAATAACAGCTAAAGATTTGATTTTAGATACATCAAGCGGTAAAAGGTTGTTATCATTTTTCAGCATGATAATCGATTTTTCTGCCATTTCCAATGCAAACTCACGATGCTCATCATTACCAGCTTCTACAGTTTCTTCGTCAATCTCTTTTGGTTCTGTATCAAATAAGCCTAATTTGTATTTTGCGGTTAAAATACGTGATGTGGCTTTGTCAATATACTTCATTAATGAAGGATTCTGCGTTATCGTATCCTTCAATATACTTGTGTGATACGTAGCTAAATCAATATTCTTCCCAATTACTAAGTCCATATCAACACCCGCTTTTAATCCTAAGATAGCGGCCTTAGTTCTGGTTTCAGGAATAAAGTGCATGGTCTCTAATCTACCAACATCATTATTATCAGAAACAATAAAACCATCAAAACCTAGTTCATCTCGTAAAATATCTTTTAACAACCAGGTATTCATATGACATGGAATACCATTAAAATCTTGATGACCTGGCATCACACTTCCTACCTGTGCTTCTTTTACTGCTGCTTCAAACGGTGGAAGGTAAACCTCACGTAAACGGCGTTCAGACATATCACTAAATCCACCATTAATACCACGACGGTTTTCAGGATAACCAACAAAATGTTTGGCGGTGGCAATCACATGATTTTCATCAAACTGCTCATCACCTTCACCCTGTAAACCTTGAATAAATGCAACTCCCATTCGTGAAACTAAATATGGGTCTTCACCATAAGATTCTTCAACACGACCATAGCGAGCATCTCCAGCATAAACATCTAAATTAGGAGAATAACAATGTGTAACACCTAAAGCACGTGCTTCAAGTGCTGTTTGGGAAGCCATTTTTTTTATTAGTTCAGGTTCCCAAGTTGAAGCACAGGCGACCGCTTGCGGATAAACGGTTGTATTACCATAATAATCCAGTACAAGCCATAATCCATGTAAGGCTTCTCCATATTTCATAACAGGAATACCTAACCTTTCATTGGCAGGTGCATCCTGAATCATTTCTGTTATCTTTTCCTCTAAGTTCATTTGGCCAATTAATGCATCAACTTTTTCAGCAATTTCTACATCTGCTAGATTGTTACTTTTTGTCGGTTTTTTTCCTGAATCACAAGCGTAAATTATTGCTAGTGAAAAAACAGCGATTAGTAAGTTCTTCATTTTTTTCTTTGTATTTAATTAAAATCCCTAATTCCTGGAACAATTTTTATAGTTAAATTTTCTTTATTTTCTGGCCACTTTAAAATGATTAATTTTTGACTTTTTGTATCCCAAATATAATTTGACGGATCAACATTTTTTGGACATTTATACGTTTCAAGACCCACATTTTTTAAAGGATTGTAATACATTACAAAATCATCTTCTATTAAAATTGAAAACCCATCTGGATAATGTCTATTTGCTCCAATAAATATTTTTGAGGCACCTTTTAAATTATCTGGCTTTATAATTACATCTAAAGTTCGCGTAGCATGATTGAATAAAAAAGACTGAATATCTCCCGCAATAGTTTGAGGAAATGGTCTCGCAATAACATCTGTAATATATTTTCGTTCAACAGTTCCTGCATCTTTTTTATCGCTAAAAATTGCCCAAGTTGAAGGTCCTCCTGGTAGAAAATTTTGCATACTTCTATTTCCTAAAAACCAAGCTTTAATGGAACCTACTCCCATTTTATCAAAAATTTCAGCAGTTTTAATATATAGTTCTCTATATTTTAGCTGTCCTAACTTACCATTTATTAAAGTATCTGTTTTTGCAAATGTTGGAAATCCCCATTCTCCAATTAAAATTGGAGCGTTTAACATTACAGACTCTCGATCAAAACGATCCATAACAGGTTTTACCAAATCCTTTTTATTTTGATAAATATGCGGTGCGAAAATGATATTTTTTCTATTAATAGGTGCTGTTATTTCTGCATATTGGTTATTATCAATTCCTTCTCCTTTATTCATAAATATAGACTGAAAGAGAATCATTTTATTAGGATTAATCTGTTGACTTCTATCTATAATTTCTTGATATAACGGTATTAAATATTTTTCTGTTAATTCATTATAAGAAATGTCCATGGTTAATTTTCTTGGCTCATTAACTACATCGTAACCCAATACGGAGGCATCTTCAGCATATCTTTTCCAAATTACACTCCAAGCTTCTAAGTAGGTTTTATGTTCTTGCTTTTTATTCAACCAAAAATCTTCCCAAATAAATTTATCAACTCCATAAACTGTCATTTTAAAAACAGTTTTCATACCTGAGTTTTTACCTAAATTGACTAAAGTATCTAATTTCAACAGATAGTTGGGCTCTAATTTACCACCAGGAAAATTGCTTAACTTCCCTAATTCCAAACGCACCACTTGCGTATTGGCACCCATTCTAACCATTCGGGCATAATCATCACTATTAAAAAAAACTTCACCTCTACCATCGTTTGAATTTACTACAAAACCTCTTGGTATGATATGACGGCCTTGGTCGTCTCTTAACCCATGTTTAATTTGAGAAAAAACAACACAAGATGTGAATAAAAATATACCTAAAACAACTTTTATTTTCATATTTGATGTATTCATAAATTTACAACTTAATGTATTTAATACTATAACTACCGGAACCTAAAATAACCGAGCTATCACCATCCCATTCTTTTTTATTTTCTTTTTGAAAAGCACTAAACGCTTCACCATTTATTTTTAGAGATTTAAATTCACTTTGAGTTAAATAAAGTCGTGCTTTTGTATTAAAAGGTACTTCTAAATTCATTGAAAAATTGGAATCTTCCTGTTCCCAACTATTATGAATAATTCCATAAGGTGTTGGAACATCAACTGATGTTTTTGTAATTTGTTTTGGAAATTTAGGATTCACCATAAATTCTTTAAAACCAGCACCGCTAAAAGTAGCTTTAATTCCACCTAAAGACTCGAAAAAATAAGCAGCAAAACCACTGTGCATTGGATGGTTTAAAGAGTTGCTTAATCCGTCCATTTTCTCCCATTCAAACTGGCGTTCTGGCCAAGTTGTAAATCCGTAATTCATGACATAGGTTTGACTTGGAAAATCGGGTGTTGTTAAAATTTCATATGCTAAATCTCCCTTTCCATACTTCGTAAGAATGGTATAAATGTATCTGTTCCCGTGTATTCCTGTAGCATGATGCCCTCCTTTTACTTCAACTATATCATGAGCTAAACCATTTACAACAGATTCTTTTTCAGCTTCTTGAACCATTCCAAACTGCAATGCCATAACAGTTGCTGTTTGACTGCCATACCATTTGTGATTTGTTGTTGAGATAGTTGTTAAAAACTCTTTATTAAAAGCATCTTTTAAAGACTGCTTCTCTTTTTTTAGTTGCATTTCATAAGCTGTATCATTATTCATTTTTGCAAATTTCTCCATAATACCTAAAATATCGTAGAAATAGGCATTTGCAGAAATAATTGGGTCACATTCCATGGCACTTGGATTTCTTCTTCTATCCCAATTTGGCGGACACCAATCTCCCATACCATCTTGTATAATTCCATTTTCACCCTTGAAAGAAAGATAAAAATCTGTTAAGCCTTTCATATCTTGGTAATATTCTTTTACAATAGCCGCATCACCATAATACAAATAATTATACCAAGGTAAGTACATAGTTGCTACACCCCAATCTAATTTAGCATAGGTTGAAGTTCGCTTTCCTGGTGCAATCATAGTAGGAACTTGAAATTTAACTTTAGGATTATTATGACCTGCTGTTGGTCGCATTTGCGTACGAATATCTTCCATAAATTTTTTATAGAAGTTTTTCATATCATAATTATACTGCGCATATTCACAAAATGCATGCGCATCACCTAACCACCCACATTTTTCACGATGTGGACAATCTTCAGGAATACCATGTACATTATCAACAATAGTCCATTTACTTATACTGTGCATTTTATTTAACAACGCATCTGAAGAAGTAAAGCTTCCTTTTTCCTGAATATCAGTAGCGACTAAAACTGCTTTTATCATAGCTGCATCAGGTTTAGATGAAACCCCTTTTATTTCGGCATATCTAAATCCGTGGTAACTAAATTTTGGTTCCCAAGCTTCCACTCCTTCACCCTTACAAATATATTTGTAAACTTGACGCATACCATTAGCTCCTCCACCTGTTGAACCCGCATAAATGTTTTTCCCATCTTGAGTTAAAGCTTCAGTAGTGGTAATTTCAATCAATTGTCCTTCTTTTTCTTCTACCTGAATTTGCACCCATCCTGCAATGTTTTGACCAAAATCTACAATCCAATTTCCTGTTGTTCCTTTAAATACGTTTTGAGGCTCTAAAATTTTCAACTTTTTTATAGCTGGAATTTGCTGCGCGCTTACCTTCTTCAATTTTGGAGATACTTCCTTAGCTTGCCCCCATTTTTCATCATTATAACCAACGGTGTTCCATCCATTTATTTCATAACGTGCATCATAAGTATCACCACCATATATATTATTAAACACAATTGGGCCTGTAGTTTCTCTCCAAGTATCATTAGTATAAAAATCACTCTCAGATCCGTCTGAATATTTGACCTTCACCAAAAGACGAACAGAGGGTGCTCCGTAAGCTAAATCTCTTTCGGATTCTGGATCTCTTTTCCATGAAACATCTTGCCCGTAAAAACCATTTCCTAAAATAATTCCAACCGCATTTTCACCTGACTTTAGTTGTTTTGTAATGTCATATTTTACATAATACGCTTGTTTATCATAATTCGATGGTGCAGGATCTAACACGTGATCACCTACTTTTTTACCATTCAAATACAACTCGTAATAACCTAATCCACATATATAAGCTTGCGCATTTACAACCTCTTTTTCAACATTCATTGAATTTCTAAAATAACTTGCAGCAAAACTCTCAACCATTAAAGGTTCATCCATTTTACCTGTTTTATATTCACGAAAACGGTGTTCAGAAGTTCTAGTGTCTTTATTTAACGTAATCCATTTTGCGTTATTCCAATTGGCCTCCTCTAACAACCCCATTTCAAAAGTATTCACGGTAGACCAAGAAGAAACCACTCCTTTTTCATCCCAAATTCTCACTTTCCAATAATAAATTTGAGTAGAAAGTAATTTACTACCTAAGTATTTATTATGAATAGATTGTGAACTACTCACCTTGTTTGAGTTCCACATATCAGCATCATCTTCATTTAAATTTTCGAGGTTTGATGCCACTAAAACTTGATAAGCTGTTTGTTCACGGTTATATCCTTCAGCTTTTACAACCCAAGACAAAAGAGGCTGTTCACTTTCTATGGCTATTGGATTTTTTTGAGAATTACATGTTAATGCTTCAAACGAAAGATCTGTTTGATCTTTTGAGCTATTTATAGCACAAGAAATATTCAGTAATAAAAGAGCTATAATTGAGAATCCTATTTTAACCTTTAACCTTCCAGTTTTTTTCATTTTAACCATTGAAATTATTTTATTTATTATTAGGGATTAATTCTATCAATTTAACACTATGACGTTCTAAATCTACTTTTAACGTAATTTTACTTTCTTTTGTTTCAACAATAGAATCCTTAACTGTTTGTGGCAGTTTTGATAATGTTTCGTATTTAGACTTGTTCGCATTAAACACATCTTTCCATCCAGCTTCAAAATAATCTGAAGGTCTATTCCCATAGATACGTCCGTTGGAAATTTTTGCTATACCAGCGGCATTACAATCTTTATACAATTCATGCATAAATATACCGTTGTTTTTATCTACTGTCCACTCGTTCATTTTCCATTTATTAGTCCCTGAAAGTAACCCTCCTTCAATTTGTGGGTATATAGTTCTATTGGAACCACCGTTTCTACTTGTATTGTGATTGTACACTAACAAATATATTTTACCATTTTTACTAACAGGAATAACTCCATTATGACCTGAAGTATTTTTTAGACTTTGCAATCTATTACCTCCTTCCATCATTAGAAACATAGAAGTAACATGTCTTCGACCAGCAGGCAAATCACTCCCTTCAACTTCTTGACCCCAATCATATATCTCAGTTATTCCATATTCATAAGCCATAGCTGCAATTGTTGCATACCAACTTGCTCCAAACTCTGTTCCATCACTTAAACTAAGGCCTCTATTTCCATTTTCATCTCTTAATACCCCAAATTCTTGAATATCTAAAGGTATATCACTGAATTGAGAATAACTATTCAATTTAGTTCTATATGGCTCAATTGTCTCGGGTAATTTAATTGTGTTTTGATCGATTTTTTCATAATAAGAAATACAGAAAAAATCCATTTTAGTCCCTATTTCTCCTGTGGCATAGTTTGTACCTGTTGCACAATGGTCAATAAGTTCAGTTGTAAATGTTGCAACTCCTTCTGAAAGCAAATTACCTGGACCAACAATTGCTTCAGGAATCACTTTTAATACTTCATCAACCGTAATATCATAATGCTTAAAGAAATCTTCTTTTGTACCATTCCAATGTTCTGGTGCATAATTAGGTTCAGTAGCAATTCTAAAACGCCATGTTTTAACTTCATTCATACCAAATTCATCTACAAGTACTTGTACATATGCATTTACGTATTGTCTCCAAATATCATAATCATCTGGAGGGTTTGTATTCCCGTATTTGTTAATTTCCTGTACCGCATTCATTTCCCAAGGCACGTTGTCTAAAACAATTCGGGGTTTAAAACCTGTTTGCATAAAATTACGCATACTTGTTATTAGACCGCTAAAATCTGTAATAATATTACCTGAAGCATCAACACCCTTGTAAAAAGTATTTTTATTGTCTAATCTACCTCCCATCATTCTCACCAGATTATAGCTTTTCACATACGGCTTTATGCTTTCTAACCCATCTGTAAATCCACTACTATTAAAACGTGTTTGGTTAATCATGGGTCTTGTTGACCAAAAATTATACATAACCCCTTCTACAGCACCCGTATTAATGGTTACAATTTTATTAGGATCAATAGGTTCTTCTGGTTCCGGTTCTTCTATTATAGGTTCGTCAATTTCATTTGCATCATCAGAACAACTCACAAAAAATGAGAACATCGCTATAAGTGCTAACAAAACCGTTTCATTTTTAATCATTATTTTATGAATTTAAAATTTTTATAAATTTAAATTAAATCTCAAATAAGACCGTCCTGCACTGTTACGCTTCGCTTAAATTTTTATTCTTTATAAATAAAATAGCCCCAATATTATATCTAAAAACCACTAAAAGTAGATTAACTAACTTTTAGTGGTTTTGATAAAACTTATATTTTAATTTACTTTTTAGATCGAATTTCCAATACCAACTAAAACCACAGACAAAAGAATTACTGCAATACCAGCTGTAATAGTCCATTTTGTTTTTGTTGCAACTCCATTCCATTCTTTTCTGTAAATACCCCAAAAATTTGCTGTTAAAATAATGGTTGACATATGTAAAATCCAAGAACTAGCACCACTACCTAATTTACTCTCTCCCATACCATAAAAGAAAAACTGTAAAAACCATATAGAACCAGCTAAAGCTGAGAATAAAAGATTGTTTTTAATTGGTGTTGCTTTATTTGTAAAATCCTTATAAGATTTATTTTTAATGCTTAAAATTGTAGTCCAAACAAAGTTTGTTAAAAGACCTCCCCAAAGAATCACCACAAATGTAATGTTATTTGCATATAACGGATTAGAACCTCCTTCAATTGCTGCATCTGCTAAAGGCTTCCCTAATTCAATACCAAAATTGAAAAAAGAACTTAAAATACCTGAAAGTATTGCTACCACTAATCCTTTTACTAAATCAAACTCTGCAATCGTTTTTTTCTTATCTTCATCAGATAGTTCACTCTCTTTCATCATCCCAGCCTTACCAGAAAGCGCAATACCTGCCAAACATACAAAAACACCAAAAAGAACTAATTGCCCTCCTGTATTCCCCAACATATCTGTAAAAGAAGTTCTTCCATATTCAGGAAAAAAGTTATAATAGATTGATGGAACTAATGCTCCAAAAGCAGCTGAAAAACCAAGAACAACAGAATTACCTAAAGACATTCCTAAATATCGTACTCCAAGACCATAAGTTAAACCTCCAACTCCCCAAAGTAAGCCCATTATAAATGTTACACTTATAATATCACTAGAACTATTTGCTAAAACAGTTGTGAAATCTGGTATTGTTAACCAAGCTGCTAGCGGTGGTAAAATAAGCCATGACATGATACCTCCAACCATCCAAAAGGTTTCCCATGCCCAACCTTTTACTTTATTATATGGCATATAAAAACTACCTGATGCCACACCTCCTATTGAATGAAATAATACTCCTAATAATGCTTGCATAAAATGATTTTAAATTATTTTTATATTTATTTGCTAACTTATATTATCTATTTGTTTCTATTATCCTGCACTGTCATGTTTTACTGTATTTTTTTAAAAAAATATGTAATATTGTTTTGTAAATATCCAACTGTCTACTGACTAAGTCTAAATACAGCAATTTTTTATATACCTACAAAATGTTTTAAAACTCTTTTAATTCAATTAAACTTTTATTCTGAATTTTAATTTCCAAACCTCTATCAATTATCTTCTAGTTTCTATCTTTAAATGAAATACTATTTACTCTCAATTTCTCGTCACAAAAGTAACTTAAATGTATATTTATTTCAGCGTCATTTTTATTATTTTTTTCTTACAACTCTTAAATTAATATTTTTATTTGGTGCCAACATTTTGTTCATTTTTATAACTCCGACTGTATAAGATATTTTGAAATTTCATAATCCGTTTTTACAACATTAAATCTAATTCTATTAGTATATTTAAAAAAACTGGAATTCAAATTACCAAAAAGAAAAAAGACAAGCACTAAAATTATAATTTTGAAGATAAAAACTCGCCAGCTCCAAAATATAGGCTATCAAGTTTATCTAGCACAAGAAAACATTTCCTTGTATAACAGATAAAATAAAAACAGGGTAAAATACTTTTTGAATAAATTTTGATATTTTGTTTATATCTAAATTTTCTTTACTATTTTTTTCTATTTATCAACTCCACCCCAATGATACCCCTAAGCTTCCATATATTTTTCTCCTGGTAAAAATTTATCTTCTCACTTATCTAACATTTTTTTGTAGTTTCTGCTCTAGGTCCTCTTGTAAGCTTTTAAACTCATCTTTGTTAACTAAATTATCTAATTGAAAAGGAGCATTTTACTATTATGAAGTAACCATGAACTGTTTAAATCTTTAACATAGGTGTATTGTTCAGTTCTAATCCCTCTATATTCGCGACCTCCTTTTTTGTAATTCCATTGGTAAAAAGGAACAGGACAAATGATTAAAGCTCCATCAATATCTAAATTTCCTGCACCTAATAACTGCCCACTATAATCAACACCTTGTACAGTTGTTCAAATTGGCAGGTTACTCATTCCTAGTAATGTTGGCATAATATCTGGATATAAAAATACTTTTGTTAATTCAGTTCCTCCTTCAAATTTTGAAGGGTACTTTACCATAAAAGAAACAAAAATAGATTCTTCCCAAGGTTTTTTTTTGTTTGTGCATGAAAATACAACATATCTCCGTGATCCAATGTAAATATAAAAATGATGTTCTCGTCTAAACCTAATTTTTAATTTCAGCCTGTAACTCACCCATACAATCATCTAAGACAGATATATGTACATAATAACCATGAATAGCTTCTTTAGCTACCGCTTTTTTTGCTTCTGGAACATTAGGTCGTAATTTAATGTTTATATCCTTTTATATAGTTCTAATTTTTCTGGAGCTGAATTATACGATGGTTGCGGAGGACCATACGATAAGAACAACACAATGGTTTTCTTTATTTGTTTGCATATACATTATAGCATCCTTTGTTTGAGCAATAACATCATAACCTTCCTATTTATGTTTTTCATCTTTCTCATCAAAACATACCAATCTTATGGGTACACTCTTTTACCTTCCAATAATCAAAACCCTGTCGACTTTCTTTTGGTACAGGAAAGCTAAGCTCAACACAATTACTTACACCTAGTGCATGTTCATTAATATGCCATTTCCCAATATAAGCTGTTTCATAACCATTTTCTTAATACCTCTGCTAAACAATTTTCTTCAGTAAGCATTGGTTTATCATTATAAAAAACTCCGTGACTTAATGGATATTTACCTGTCATTAATGAAACTCTCGCTGAATCACAAACAAGAATATTAGAAATGGCATTGGTAAAAAAACATCAGATTCTTTTGCTAATTGATCAAACGATGGTGTTTGAACTTGTTCATTCCCTTCAAAGCCTAAATCTTGTCCCCTCCATTGATTCGTCAAAATAAATACTACGTTAGGTTGTTTCACTTCTTTTTTTAAATTTCATGACACGAATACCAATGCGATTACAATAACTAACAGTTTTTCATTTTTCTTATTTTCAATTTAATTCAAATATTTATTATGTGGCTCCATATTTTCTTTATTGTTATTTCAAATTTTCAATTGTAACTGGTCCTAAAAGACCTGAAGCATGTGGTTTTTCATTTTTCTTTATATCATCGGTTTCCAACCAAGTATACCGTTTTTCTAATGGTAACTTTTTATTTTTAATCAATTGGTTTCGCCATAAATTAACTACTTCTATCTGTAATTTATTATCTCCTACCTTAATTGCATCAGTAATATTTAATCGGTAAGGAGCCATCCAAACACCACCCATTTCTTTTCCATTGATTTTGACTTTAGCCATAACACTAACGCTTCCAAGATTCAAATATATTTCTTGATCTTTAGAAAGTTCATTTAAGTTGAAATTTGTGGTATACGTTGCCGAACCTGAATAATATTTAATCGAATCATCTTCTGAACTTACCCAATCACTAAGTTGCTCAAATAGCAAAGGCTCCTTGGGACCAATTTCTTTATTTTTGAAATCGACCATAAATGGCGCATCAATACTTTGAAGTAAAGAAGGTTCTGGAAAATTAGTTTGATACCCTTTTGAAACATCTGAAGCGTTTGTAAATACCACAAACCAACTTTGAGCAGCTTTCAATTTAAGTGGCACAGTTATTCCTTTTCCTGAAACTTCAAAATCATTTAAAGCACGTATTTCACCACTTACGGCATCCCATAATTGAGGTTTTAAATGCTTATTCACTCTAAATATTGGGCTAACTTCTATTTGTTCATTACTTTGGTTCGTAATAAAATAAATATCCATCCCTGGCAATGTTCGGTGTGTCCATAAAATTGGTGCTTCATCTGGTACATCCACATCTTTTTTTACGTTAAGGGTAGAAAAAACTTCATTTAATTGATACCCGTCAAATACAAAACCAGCTGCATACAAATTCTTCATTTTTCCATCTTTATAAACTCCAGACCAAAGTTTATTTGCCAATTCTTTCACCTCAACATCACATTGTGGGTAGTTTTGAAGACTTGGTGAATTTTCTGGCTTATATCCTAATATAACACCTCCTTGCTTCACCAATTCTTCAATTTTCGCAAGCACTTCTGGTCTCATTATTGTAAAAGGTGGTAAAACCATTACTTTGTACGACATACCATCAGGCAACACAAAACGACCATCTTTTACAGACAAACGATTCAAAATCACTTCCGCATTGATATAATCATAAGAATATCCTTTTGGTATCTCAGGATTACGACCACCTGTCATTATTGGTGCATCTTCCCCAATAAAATAACACACATCGGCCACGTATTTCCCTTGCTGTAACAAATACTGACAACGGCGTAAATAATCGAAATAATTACTGGCTTGTGAGAACCAGGTATTATGTCTGTTAAATTCTGTTCCAAACCAAGCATTTATCCCTGGCTTTCTGCTATCATCTGGTTGTTGAATGTACAAATGCAATACAAAATGATTGATTCCTTCGGTTAAACTCCAATCTCCACGTTTTTTTAACATTGCAGGATGGCGTAAAAATGATTTACGACTTGAAGTAAATGCTTCAGCAGAAGTTATAGGTTTGCCATAAGTATGAGATGTGGAAGAAGAAGCCTTACATTCAATATTACCAAGCGTTCCTTCGTTCCAAAATTCACCTGCAATTAAATCTGATTGACCGCCATACATCATAAATTCACCCGGAAACCCCCAATGCCCATAATTTTCTAACCACGTTTTTAAATTATGCTCATGACTTGCTTCTCTTAAACCTCCTACGTATTCATAGGCTACATCATCAGCAATTGAACGACGTAAATCCCACAAGAAACGTTCCGATTTCTCTACATTTTCAACTATTCTACCTGATAGTACTGGTAAATATTTTATAGGATCATACCCATATTTCGCCTTAAATTTAAGTTCATAATCATCCGTCCAATTCTGAGAACCCATTTCATAACTATCAGCAATTACATATTTAAAAGCCGATTTACTCTCTTCAGGAATACGTTTTAAAAATTCACCCACAAAATTATCAAAATGAAACTTCGCTAATTCACTATTCATTTTATCAATCTCATAACCTTGACCTTGCGGTGCTGATGGCGAATTTTTTGTTCCTGTTGGAGTCATACCAATTCGCATAATAGTCCAATCACCTTCAGGTGCATCCCAAGTAAGTAGTCCATTAACATTTAAATAACTACTGATATCAATTATTTCTTCTGCCTCAACACACAGCTCTTTTATAGGTTCTTCTTCTTGTTTAGTCCAAGTATAGGTGTCCCATTTTGGCTTTGGTGTTGCGTGCATTTTACCTAACTGTTTCTCAATGTAACGATCCAAAATCGGAGCTTCTGAAATTCCTATTTCTGAAAAACCTGCCACTTTTTTACGACTCACAAAATTTGTACAAACTAGCTTAAACTCATTTGACGTACTATTAGGTAAACTTATATACAAAGGTCCATTAGTTATAGGGCCTACGTTTACTGCATTTTTTCTTCTATCAAATACAAAACTTTTTATCAGTGTATCCTTTCCATTTTGTTTTGAAAACAATTGAATATCACATTGAAATTCTTCACTAGCACCTATCGAAATTTGACGCGCATTGATACTTTCTTTTACCTTAAAACTTAAAACAAGTTCTTTATTTTCTTTTGTACTAAATGAACCTGCTGACTCTAAAATTCCATCTTTCAATAAATTGGTATTTATTGTTTTAACGCTCGATGTGATTTCTGTTGGAATGTTGATTATATTCTTCTTTTCAGCCTCCAATGATTTAAAAGCCAATGTATGTGTGTCTTGAAACTCCTCCTTGGGTTGAATTAACTGAAGTTTTAGTAATTGATTTCCTTCAACTTTTGTTTCGCTATACGTTAGGTAACGCATCGCTTTTGTATAATCTACCCATGGACCCCCAGACTGGCTCCAGCCTGGGCAATTAAAAATACCAATATCTACACCTATCCGTTTCCCTTCAACAACTGCATGAACCATGTGCGACCACCAATCTTCACTTAGCATTGGCACTTTCCCATCTTTGTGTGCTGGATTAATATTACCAATAAGTGCTCCGCCAATACCAGCTTTTTTCATAGCTTCCAAATCCTTGGTAATGCCGTCTTTCGAAATATCGTCATTTATCCAATACCAATAACACCAAACAGTATTTGTGTCTGCTGGGGTACTAAATCCTTCTTTCAGGTTTTCAAACTCTTTAGAAGAAAATTTAGAACCTGTATTACATGACATCAAAAATATTGCGATAAAAAAGAAACCTATAATTCCCTTAAAAATATTGATTAGTTTCATTTTCATTATATCATTAATATTACAGTTTAAAATCTATTTAACTATAAATGGATATAGACTTCTATTGACATAGTAGTCGTATTTATTCTTGCTTCTTATAACCTTAGAGAATAAAAGGGTACTCTTAGGTATTAAGAATAGTAATTTTTAGATTAAAAATTAAAACAAAATGTTATCTTCAAATTTACTTGAAGATAACATTTTGTTTACCCTGTACTATCCTGTTATAAGCTTGTGAGTTAAAAAAATTAATTAGCAAACCTTCACCACTTTTAAATTTAATAAGTTACCTAGTTTTTCAATTTTATTGGCAATATGCCCAACTCCAATAGCGCAATGATGTGAAGGTCCTTGTTTAGACCATTGATTCATAAATGCTCTTGCTCCAATTGAAAAACGATAACGGCTGTTTGTATTTCCTATTTGAAGAATAGGCCCTTCAACAGATTCACCTTCAGCAACTAATAAAAACACTTCATCTTTACCCTCAACTACTGAAAGTAAGGTTACAGGTCCGTGCTTTACGGTCATTTGTATTGAAAGTCCTTTTCCTGGTTTTCCATGATAAACAGGTAACGGCACTAGTTGTACATTTCCTTGAGCAATGGCAAAATGAGCAGGACCATCATGTCCTAACATTACAATATCATCATTAAAGTCCATTGCATAAAATTCAGAGAATGAACCTCCAACCCCAAAGGCATCCATAATTTTCATGGCCTGGGCATTTTTCACTTCATATTCTCCTGATACAGGTACGTTTTTACCTGTTAGCAACGTATTTCCAGCAATTACAGAAGTTACAATGTTTTCATATTCATTACCTGCTTCCCCTTCATAATAATATGCTAAAGAACCTAAATTATGATTCTTCACCATTTTATCTAACGCAATAGATGTTTTTGCTGCACGAATAATTTCTTCTTCTTCACAAACCTCTAAAACTTCAAATGTAGCATGAAATTCTTTTATTTTTTCGGCTACTTCGGCTTCTGTAACTTCATCTCTGTATTTTTTAACTTCGCACATTTCAACAATTTCAATATGGGTTCCAAAGGCTCCAGATTGTTTTGTAAGATCTGAATATACATCTAACATACCGCCATAATAATGACCTAAAACACCCAAACGATTGTTATTCATTACCGATGCTACGTTTGCAGCGTCTATCCAATCTTGCATTTCATCCCAAACAGCTTGCTCACCTAAATACCCTGTAACAAACTCATAATCGATACCTGTACGGTTAAATACATTTGCCAATTCGGGAACAGAACAAGCCTGACAGTGCGCCAACCATTCTCCTGTCATTTTACCACGATCGCCTAGTTTATTGAAACGCTCATAATCTATGGCTGCTACAGGTTGAATATTTAAAATAATAACAGGGCATTTTAGTTTTTGTGCTACAGGTAAAACGGTAGAAGATAATGCATACGTTGAAACGTATAAAAACACCAAATCTACATCCTCCTTTTTTAACCTATCGGCTGTTTTCGCAGCTTTTTCAGGTGAATCTACCAATCCTACATTTACAACTTCAGCTCCAAATTCATTCATTTTATTTGCTATCTGGTTTTGATAACCTTCTAATCGTTCTAACAAGCCTTCAAACTGAGGCCAATAGGTATCTAAACCGATACCAAATAATCCTACTTTCATTTTATTTTTGTTTTTATTAATACCTTAATAATCTTACTGGGCCTTCAAGTCCCGTAGAAACTTTATCATTATATCTTTTTGTCCACTGATGAGACATTGGATTATTTTTTAACGATTTACAATAATTAGCCAACACAGAAGTATAATGAATCTCTAGATTATTTTCTCCTTTCGTAAGATACCCTGATATTGGATAAACTGCTTTCCCATACCAACGTTTTCCTATATTTTTACCGTTGACATAAAGTTCGGTTATTCCTTCATTAACATCGCCTAAATCTATATGTGTAAAATCATCATCATTATTTATTGTTATTTTGTAAATAATTTCACCCCCAAATGTACTTTGGGTGCTATCGGTCGATTTGCTAAAATCTGTAAGGCTATCCATTTTCCAAGTAAATGTAGTATTATCTACTCGCCTTCCAATAACTGTCCAAGTCCCGTTTAATAGCTTTGATTCTTTAATTTTTGTATTAACCTCTGCAATTTTTTCTTTTGGTTTTTCGTCTTCAAAGATTAATAAAAGCGATTGTAATGGGTCTAAAGAGATACTTAACTCTCCAGCATTCGTTGTGTAATGGAAAGGTGTTCTCACTCCCGTTTCAGGATTCCAAACCCAAGGATATTTATTTTCAACAGGGAATTTCGCTTCAAAACTTGTAGCTTCAAACCTATGTATATTTGTAAAGAAGTAAATATCTTTATCTTGAGTATATTGATGTATCTGATATACTTTTTCACTTGGACTTCTTATTACCACGTCAGAAGCTATTTTAGATTGTTTCAATAAATCTTGCGTCCATGAGAACAATACATCTAATGTCACTGTTTTTCTAAAACTCATCCAAGTATTTGATGGCCATCTTCTTGTTGCCATATCCATTGGGCATCGTTCCAATCATTAGAAAATGCAAATGAAAAATTTAAAATCAATAATAAAATTATTAGATTTTTTTTCATAATTGTAATCTATATTATAGTAATAAATAATTTATGTTTAATAATTAGTTTTAAATGAAAATGCCCCAGGGTTTACCTTAAAAACAAAAGCTTCTTTCGTTTTGCTCATGAGTTTTATATCAGAACTCTCTACATATTCTTCTCCATTTACTTTGACACCTTCCTGAGTATTCCCTGGCACCAAAACTTGAGCTGTAGTGTTTGGAGGTACTGTTACATCTAAATGAAATTGTTTGTCTACTAATTTCCAACTTGAACTTATTTTACCATAAGGTGAATTATAGGTTGCTGCTGCAGACGTTAAGGGACCACCTGGAATAGGAGCAATTTCTATTTCTTTGTAGCCTACCATAATGGGTTTAACACCTGCAATACGTTCGTACATCCAACACCCAATAGCACCGTATGCATAGTGATTAAAAGAATTCATACCCCCTTTATTAAAACCATCTTTAATAGTATAACTATCCCAACGTTCCCACATGGTAGTTGCTCCTTGATTAATGGAATAGAACCAGGATGGATAGGTTTCTTTAAACAAGATTTCATACATCAAGTCGGTCTCACCAATTTTATCAAGTACTAGAGGCAATAAAGGTGTACCTAAAAAACCTGTACGTAAATGATTATCCGTTAATTTTATTTGTTCCAATAAATGAGGTATCGCTTTTTGCGCTAATTCCTGATCTAACAAATCAAATGCTAAGGGCAATAAATAAGCTGTTTGAGTTTCAGGCCCTTCAATAACTCTCCCTTGAGGATCAAAAAAACGTTCTTGAAACACATCACAAATAGCATCAAATAAAAGCTCATATTCTTTGGCTTCAGATTCAAATCCCAACACGCTTGCTGCTAGAGAAGTTAAGTAAACAGATCGTGCATAATAGGCAGTTACAATTAACTTATTTGAGGTTACACCAAACCGCTGATCCCTTTCATGCGTTGAATAGGGTTGCAACCAATCACCATGAGTAAACATGTTGACAATGTGATTATTGGCATTTGACTGATAAAATCCTACCCATTTTTTCATACTTGAATAGTTTTCCTCTAAAACACCTACATCACCAGTACGCAGATAGGTTTCCCAAGGAACAATAGTTATCACATCACTCCAACCAGCACCAGCTCTAAGTTTACCTCCTAAAGAAGGAACCATTACAGGAACTGCACCATCTTCATCTTGATCGTCCCGTACACTTTCCAACCAACTCGTCCAAAAAGAATGAACATCCCCTAAAAAAAACGAGGTGGGTGCAATTACTTGAGCATCGCCTGTCCAGCCTGCTCTTTCATCGCGTTGAGGACAATCTGTTGGTATATCGAGTGTATTACCTCTTAGCCCCCAAATAATATTACTTTGTAGTTGATTGAGTTTTTCGTGTGACGAGCTAAACTCCACATTCAAACCATAATCCGAATGTTGAACAATACCTGTCACCCAAGATTTATCTGGAATAGCAGTTGTATCAAAACCACTCAACTCCACATATCTAAAACCATGAAACGTAAATGTTGGTTGATACGCAATTTGTCCATCTTCTTTAGCTGTATAATAATCGGTTGAAACTGCTCCTCTGTAATTTTCAGTATAGATACGCCCATCTTGTTGAAGCATTTCAGCAAAACGTATTTTTAAGGTTCCATCTTTATGCATTGGTACCATAATGCGAGGTACTCCCACCATATTTTGCCCCATATCAAAAATTACGACACCTTTATCAATTTCAGTAATACTAACCGGCGCTAATTCCTCAACAGATTTAACTGTATTGTGTCTCTTAGGTGTCAATCTTACATTTGTGTCTATATTTTCAGCGAAAACCTTTTGCCATCTTGTATCATCAAATGATTTTAATGACCAAACTTTTTGTTCTTTTCGCGCATCATATTGTTCACCATCATAAATTCCAGCAGAAACAATTGGCCCATCTTGGGTGGCTGTCCAACTTTCATCAGTAATAAAAGTCTGAACATCTCCATTTAAATATTTCACCTCAAGCTGACACATTACTTTGGGCAAAACCTTTGGGTAACCTCTAAGCATGAGTCGGCCAGCATACCAGCCCTCTGCCAAAGCAATCCCAATGGCATTAGCTCCTTCTTTCAAAAGGTCTGCTACATCGTATGTTAAAGTTTCAATGCGCTTATTGTATGGAGTCCAGCCTGGAGCCATTACGTCATCGCCAACTTTTTCACCATTTATTTCAGCTTCAAAAAGTCCCTTAGCCGTAATGTACAATCTAGCAGATTCTATTTTAGAACCTATCGTAAAATCCTTTCGCAAGTATTGAACTTTATACGTTGTTTTGTTCGTTTTGGGTGACTTCTCTTTATCAACTTTTGGCAAACTAATCCATTTGGCTTGCCAATCGGAGTTATTAAGCAACCCTAACTCAAAATTGGCTACCTCACTCCAAACAGAAGCATTTTTATCTTGATCCCAAAACTTTAGCTGCCAATACACTTTTTGTCTCGAGAACAGTTTTTTTCCCTTGTATTTTACAAATAAAGTTTGATCACTTTCCACTTTTCCACTTTCCCATAAATCGGCATTATTTGGCAATAGTTCAGGTTTAGAAGCCACTATAATGGAATAAGCTGTTTGCTTTTTGATATTTTTATTTTGTGGTAGTTTCCAAGAAAAAGAAGGAGTAGCATCGTAAAACCCTATTGGATTTTTAAATTGCTCACTCACAGCCAAATCCTGGGGTGCATTATTATTATTATTATTATTATTATTATTATTATTATTATTATGAATTGAAGAACACGAAACCAAAAATAGTATTGCCAATACAACGGTTGCTAATTTATTACGAGTAAGTATGTACATGTTTATTTTATTTAAAAACGTATTTTTTAATTGATAAAAATCATTTACATCATCATTTAAGGATGTTTAAAATATAAATAATTTTATCAACTGAAATTGTTAAAAGGATAAAGAGGGATAATAAAACGCCTCATTTTCTAATTCTCCTGTTTATTTCTTCTTTGTTTTTCATTACTAATTATTAAAAATTTTAAATTCTTTTATTGAAGGTGCTTGTTTTGCATCCAAAATAAAAACTCTAAATTTTGAAGATTGAACAGCATCAAATTGATGCATCTTATTTGCACCACAAGTTGTTCCTTTTGCAAAATCATTCCAAGTTCCATTATCCCAGTATTGCAATTTATATGATGTGATATTATTCTCATATTCATCAACAATAACTTGATTAAACGTTTGCGGTTTTACCCATTCTACTTCCAAATACTGATTTTTAGTTTCTGTAGCTAACCAACGTGTTTCTTCGTTGCCGTCATTTACCCTAAAGGCTTCAAAAACTGGTAATTTTTCATTTTGAATAAACATAGAGGAAGCATTCATTCTTCCTAATTTTGCTAAATTCTCAAAGTTGTCTAATGGTTTTGGAAATTGAGTCACAGGCAATTCATTAACTTTAAAATCGTAAATACCAGATGACACATTATAAATAACATAATTTCCTACAGCTTTATTTTTTTCTGTTCCTATAAATTGAATGTTCTCAGCATTTTCAGCTAAAACCCCATTTTCTTGAATACCATTTTTATTTGTTGCTGGCAGATACACTTTTGCAGTTGTGTTTACGGGCACTTTAATATGAAATGTTGCACCTTTTGCTTCTTTTTCCCAGTTAACAATAACATTTCCGTACATAGATTCATATTCGGTATTTGCAAAAGTTAAATTACCCACAGGTACAGGTTTAATAATTATATATTGCATCCCTAATTGTTCTGGATTTGGACGGATTCCTCCAAAACCTTTGATAAAATACCCTCCAATTCCTGTGTAGCAGGTATGTATTTGACTATTACCAATAGCGGACCAACGTTCTGGCCATACTGTTTTACCTTGCTCTAAAAAGTATCCATAGCTTGGGTGATGTTTATCTTGTAACAACTCGTAAACCAAATCCATACGCTCACCAGATTCTGTAAAATAACGTGTATACAAAGCTTGCCCAGAACTCCCCGTATCGTAATACGGAAATTTATACAATACATTATCTGCTAAATTTGCTTCAACTTTTTCTTTTTCTGATGCTGGTGTAACTCCAGATACTAATGCAAATGCTTGATCTACTTGATAGCCATTTACGTATTTACCCGTTTCTGGATTGTAAGACAATTTATGGGTTGCTTCTCGTTGTACTTTTAATCGATCTTTATAGGTTATTACATCTTCTGTTTTACCTAAAGCTTCTGCTATTTGCATAGCATTATCTAACATAAACGCATACAAACAGTTGTTAAAATGAACCGCTTCCGGAGAATTACTACTTGTCCAAAAATTACCACGTGGTGTACACCAATCTCCTAATCCTGGGAATTCTCTCAAGCCTTGTGTTCCAGCCTTTATAGCTCCTCCTATTTCATAATTTGAATTTTCAAAAATCCAAGTCATCCATTTTTGCATTGACTCGTAATTGTCTTCCAGCACTTTTTTATCACCTAACATTCGGTAAGTTTCCCATACTGTTAATGGGTTGTTTGCTTTCCACATTAAAAACGGACGATCTTCTTCATTCAATACAGCACGAGTTCTTCCATCAGGAAATTGTGCGTCTCTCGTATATTGAAGATACTGGTCCATATAGGCACCACTTTCAAAATTTGGTAGGGCATCACCATACATAGCTGCTACGGTAACTTCTCCCCAACCACGCCGTTCTCGGTGCGGACAATCTACCAAAATACCATCCATAGTATTGGCTAAGTAGGTATTTAAATTGACTTGATAAATTTGATTGAGTTGCTCATTAGACGATTCAAATTTACTAATTTGCTTACGGTTATTAGTCACCACATATCCTTTTACATCGGCTATTTTGGGTTCATATTTTAAACCATAAACGGTAATCCATCTCCCACCTGCAACATTAAATCGGTTCGCAAATTTTCCTTTTCCAGATTTCCCAAAAATATATTTACTTTTTTGTTTCCAAGTAGAAGTTTCACCAGTTTGATCACTAATTTCAAACAAAATAGAATCACCTTCAACACCTTTATACAAATCCATTTCAAAAAAACCTGTGTAGTTTTCACCCATATCAATACGATAAGTACCATTATCCATTTTATCAATAGCAATGGCATTTATCTCCTTAAATTTCACTTGAGGCTCTACCATTTGAGCACTTAGTTCAGCTTTAATAGGACTATACAATGCACGTGTTTTTCTATTTTTATTACTATTTAAAGCAAAACTAATGTTGTTTCCTTCGGGAATTTCAGCATTTAAAACTTCGTGATTGTAAACACTCGCATTCATCCAATTACTATCATCATATCTTGCAGTATTCCAATCATCTTCTCGTTTGCTATCATCAATTGTTTCACCACCAAAACGCAAGATGTCCCAATCTCCATAATATTCAGAATGACTTTTTTTGGTTTTCCAAGTGGAATCTGTTTTTAAGGTGATGTGCTCTCCTCCAGCTATAATTTCGGCTTGTGCTTTAAATACAAACGGCACGTTTCTGTATTCTCTAATACGTTTCCATCTTGCCCAACCTGCGGCGTGCCAAATAGCAATGACATTATCGCCTTCTTTTAATTTATCGGTAATATCATAGGTTAAATAAGGGATTCTTTTTTTCATATAAGAAGACACCGGATTCATCACATTCTCCGTTACTTTTTCACCATTCACATACAACTCGTGATACCCAAAAGAACCGACATGTACAAATGCTGAAAATGCTTCATCAGAAAGTGTAAAGTTTTTTCTGTACCAGTTATGATCTGTCTTTCTCTGATCACTTTTAAGAATCCAATCACCTTTCCAATCAGATTGTTTTAGTAATCCCATTGAATATTTTCCATAATCACTCCAATTGGAAGCTTTACCATCTTTATCCCAAACTTTTACTTTCCAGAAATACTGTTTTGAAGATTCTAAAGCTTTACCTTGATATTTGTTGTTTACAGACTTATCGGTTACTACTTTCCCAGAATCCCAAGCATCACCATTATCATCATTTAAATTTTCTAAGCTACTCGCTACTAAAATTTGAAAAGCGGTTTGTTTTTGCCCTCGTATTTGGTTTTTGGCAATCAATTTCCAACTAAATCTTGGAGTAGTATTATCTATTCCTAATGGATTTGTACGGTATTCGCATTTCAAATCTATTAGTTCTACTTCAGATTTAGAATCGCAACTTAAAATTACCACTATAAAAACTATAGATAAGGTTTTAAATATTCTAAAGACGTTTATCATATTTTAAATATTATTACTAAAATGATACATTATTTTTATAAATTTAATTTGATTATTTTATTAAACTATTCTGTCCTATCCTGTTTTTATTTTATTATTTTTATCAGCAACAAAATACTTATTATTAAGTGTTTTACATAAAAAACACAAATTTAAAACAGTCATAAAATTCGATTATAAAATTCCTTAAATCAATTCACAATTTGACATATTAGTTACACAAAATGACATGAGAAATAAGTATCAAAAATATCTTATGGTCTTTGAACAAGACAAAAAATGGGGATTCTATGTAAATAACCTAGGAAGAAATACTATTGAAAAGAATAAAGATTACCCTTCTAAAGACCATTTAGATAACTATGTCTTTACTTGGGAGAAAGGGCGTGTATTAGATGAATTTCAAATAGTTTTAATTACTAGTGGTGAGGGCCTTTTTGAAAGCAAAGAAACAGGAGAAATAAAAATTTCGCAAGGTGATGCTTTTCTACTATTTCCAAATGTATGGCACCGCTATAAACCACTTAAAAAAAAAGGATGGACAGAGCAATGGGTAGGATTTTCAGGAGAATTTGCAATACAATTTCTGACAAATGGCTTTTTTAATCCTACATCACCAATAATTCCAAAATGCAATAACATCGATATTATAAGTTATTTTAATACTCTCTTCAAATTATTCGATGAAGAATCTTTTGGGTTTCAACGTTTGGCTTCGGGTATCTGTTTGCAACTTATGGCTGAACTTTATAATCTAAAAAATGCTGGGTATAATATTGAAAACCTAAACTCAATGGTTTCGCGCGCTAAACATCACATGTACGAAAACATTAATTCATCAGTTGATTTGATAAAGATTGCATCAGAATTAGGAGTCAGTTATTCAAAATTCAGATTTGATTTCAAAAAGCAAACAGGCGTACCTCCTTTACAATACTATCTCTTACTTAAGATTGAAAAATCTAAAGAACTACTACTAAACACCAATAAATCTCAAAAAGAAATCGCCTACGAACTTGGTTTTGAATCAAATTATTATTTTAATAGACTGTTTAAACAAAAAACAGGAATGACTCCAAAGCAATATAGAAAACTTAGTGAAAATAGCCTATGAACTATAGTTTTTCATTCTTAACCAAAAAAACAAGCACTATAAAAATATCCTTTTTTGATATAAAAACTAAGTTTATTCATTTTAATTTAAAAATGCAGGAGTTATAAATTTTTCTATTATTGTATTAGGTAATATTCCACCTCCTGATGGACTGTTAATTGTAACCACCACTAAATCAAGCTTAGGTACAATAACAATATTTTGACCTACAAAACCACTAGCTCTATAACTATATATATTTTGTCCCTCAATTTTTAAATTAAACCTCCACCAATAATAATTGTATTTAAAATCTGTAACTTCTTTACGGGTCGCTTTTCTTACCCATTCTTCACTTAAAACTCTTTTACCCGAAAACATTCCTTTGTCTTTATATAGAATTCCAAACTTTAGCATATCGCGCGGAAGCATGACCATGTGAGTCCATTGATAAAGTGGTAGCGGGCTTTCAACATTCTCATCTTGCCAAAAATTGTCATAAAACGTGAAACCCAATTTTTTATTTGCTGGCAGCCAAATCCAAACCTAAATATTGATTTGGATTTACCATTATTCTATTTTGACACCCAAGATAAAGCTATTTTATATCTTGAAGGAGCTACCCAAATACTTATAGAAAAGTCATTATCACTATTAAGGTAAGGTGCTTTTATAGCAATAATGTCATCAACACCACCAAAAAAAGCAGCTTTATTATTTTTTTCTCCTATAATTTTTGCCCCACCTATAAAAAAATCATCTATATTCCTAATAGCTGAATCAAAGGTTTACCGTAAAAGTATATTTGATTTACTTTGACTTAGACTTATTGTTATTAATATAAGAATTTAAAAAAATAATCTTGTTTTTAACATACCCTATAATAGCTTATAGTTTGATTAGAGTTATTTTTAAACTATTTACCTAACTAACTCTTATTTTTATAATTACTTCTTGACTATCATTAAAAAAAGCTTCAATAGGTATTGCTTCAGCTCCAGGCACCATATTAAAAGTTCTAGTTCCTGAAATTTCTTTTATTTTTAATGGTACATTGGCTGTTACAGTTACAAGACCTTTAGGTTTCTGAATAGTAATTTCATTTTCACTAACTAACGTTACAACTTCTCCTTTTGGTGAAACAATTGGCAATACAAATGCTGTTTTTTCAATAATTGGTTGATCTGTTATTACACAAATTTGCATTTCTTCAACAGTACATTTATAACTAATGTAAAATGCTGAAGCTGTTTCTAGAACAATTTCACGCGCTTCATTTTTAAGGTTCACATTTGACACTAATTCTATTTTACCATTAGCATCTTTTGAATTAATCGTTGAAGTTAAATCGAATAAATTAGTATACCACTCATCATTTTTATAGGTTTCAATTCTTGGAGTTAAAGCAATATCTTCTCCGGGTTGTGGTTGTTGATTGTTCTTTTCTACCAATTGATAAACTGCCATACTCGCAGCGCATAACAAACCTACTTTATTGTTATACAAAACACCTAAAGCACCACCAGTAGCTTGTCTAAAATCTTCTTTATAATGATACTCTGCATCATAAGCACTTACAGTTCCTCTCCAATCCCCACGTGCAAACAGTGAAACATCTAAATCCCTAAAATATTTAACACCATCGGCTACAGTTCTAGGCAATGCTGTATTTTTATTAATTTCTGGCAAATGCTCCCAATGGTCTAACATAGCGGCCAATGGTTTAGCATGTGCAAAAGTATGGTGTACACAGGCTGGAATACCATGAGCAATAAAACCTGGTCCTCCATACAACAATCCGTCTGCTGTACAACGCTGCAATAATTCTGTGTTTTTTACAGCTGCTGTTCCAAATGCAGGATTTATATGCGCCATCATTCCAAATGCTGGTTGGCTACCGTCACAAGTTCTACTTCCCCAATAACTCCATTTGTATTGACGTGTTCCCCAACTATTGTCCCAAGCTCCATCTGGCAACATAAATTCTAAATGACTATTTAACGATTTTGTTACAAGTTGTAATAACTCTTCGTCTTTTTCCTTTAAGGAGTACATCACTAAACTGTTCAACGTTTCTTCAACATTGTAACCTAAATCAACGCCATGCAAACCTTTTTTACTAAGTTTAGATGAGCTCTTTTTACACTCTCCGAATAACAAACCTTCGTTTTCTGTGAAATAGACTTTCACGCCTTCTGCCAATGTTTTACTTTTTGCAATAAATGCATCATTATTTACAACATTCCCTATTAAATTTAACCCATAGATAGCGGTCCCTGGATAATTAATATTGGTAAAGTCTATTGTAAATGTATCGTAAATATATTGTCCTGCTTTTTCTAATCGTATTGTCCAAGCTGTACGAGTTTCTTCATCCAACACATGCCCGTGATAATGCAAAGCTTCTGCCAAAGCAATGGCTCCAAAAACAGTAATTCCTTTCCAAGATTTCGGATTTGGAATAACAGTCCAAGCTCCATTTTCTTGTGACACATTGTTTTCTGCCCAATTCATTACTAAAATAGCAGCTTCTGTATATTTCTTATCACCAGTTTTATCGGCCATATATAAAAACGGATAAACCGCGTCCATACAACGCCCATGAATATGTGAACAAGATGGACAATCCAATGCTCCATGCTCTTCTAAATTAGCTGGATTATTAATTTGTACATTTATCATTCCGTCACACCAATCTTTCAAAAGGTTCGACGTTAAATTTTTGAATTCTAGGGAATGTTCTGGATGATTTCCACAAGTATTTAAGAGCCCTGTTAATGGTAATGTTAACCCAATCCCTGTTAAAGTTGATAGTTGTATAAAATTGCGTCTTTTCATTTTTTATGCTATTATAAAATGGTTTTTAAAACTACTGGCCCTATCAATCCTGAATTTTCTAATTCCTTTTCTTCTTTTTTAGGTCCACTTGTAGTCCAAGTTTTTTTTTGATTTTTTGGGCGTGTATGGTCAAAAATCAATTGATTTCTCCATGTATTCGTTACTTTTATTTCTAGTTTATTTTCACCTTTTAAAAGATTTTGACCTATATCAAAGGTATATGGTGGAGCCCAACGTATTCCAATTTTTTCACCATTACACCATACTTCTGCAATATTTGCTACTTTTCCTAAATCAAGACTTGCATTTTCCACATCATTTTCAATAGCAATACTTTTGGTATAGGTTACAGTTCCTGAATAATGTTTTATAGCTTCATTTTCAAAATCGCTTAGTGATTTTAGCTGCTGAATAGGAACTGATTCAGGTGTATCCCAACCTTTTTCAAAAGAAGCTTTCCAATTGTTTTGAAGCGAAGTTTCTTTTACTTCAATCTTTTGCTCTTGGGTAGTTCCATCTCTTTTTGCAAATGTATAAACTCCAGACTGAGATGCCTCCAACGTCTTATCTTCAAAAGAAAGTGTCGTTTTTTCGCTATTAAAATGATAAATTTTAAACCAACCTAATTGACTATTTAATATTGTTTCTCCATCTAAATTTACTGATCTAGAATAAGGTTCTTTGTCTCCCTTTGGTAAAACTACAATTGCACTTCCACTTGGATCAAAAGCTAATGCAACATTCACTCTATCATTTTCCTTAGACCAAACTAGTGCGTTTTGTTGTTTTCCTGTAAAAGCATCCCACAATTGAGGATACGCATTTTCAACTCTAAAACTTAATGAAACATCTAAAAATGTATCACTAGTTGAACTCACAAAATAAATATCAGCATCGCTTGTTTTTCTGTGAATCCAAGTTATTGGTAATTTATCTGGCACAATAACATCTGGTTCTATGCTTTCAGCTTTCAATACTTCATCAATTGTTTGCCCCCAATATACTTTTCCTTTTCCAACTTGTTTTACACCACTTTTTGAAGTTCCCCATAATTCATCAGAAATAGATTTAAGTTTATTTAAATCATTTTCATCATCCATTAAACTTGGAGAATCCATTGGTTTATCGCCCAAAATTACTGCACCTTTCAGCACTAATTCTTTTATTTTTTCAGCTGTAGAAAGTACCATCTCTTTTGAATCTCGCAATAAAATGATTCGATAATTACCTGCATCTTTCACATTAATTTTTCCATTTTTTATGGATAATTTTTCTTGTAATATTTCCGCATTTAAATAATCAAAACGGTACCCTTTAGGAAAATAATCTAAATCAAAAGGTGGACGTTCAAACTGATCACCATAATACCAAAGTACATCTGCAACATATTCTCCTTGCTGTAACATAAACTGGTTACGCGTTAAATAGTCTATCCAATCAGGCATATGTTTCCACCAAGTTTGCTGTCTTACAAATGGAAACCCAATACTTCCTCCAAAACTTGAACCTGGGTACACTTCTTTTTGCGGTGTATGAGAAAACGTATGAAACACTAAATGATTTACTCCTTTTGTAAAATTATAATCAATTAGATATTTAACATCAAAAGGATGCTCATTCCATTTCACACCTAATTGTGTACAAGCTTCTGCTGCCAACTTCGGTTTGTTATACAAATGTGTAGCAGATGCTGCATTGTAGATTGGTTTGGCATATGTATTTTGATTAGATGGTGCTTTTGGATACCAAAACTCTGTCATTGGAATATCACTAACCCCATAATAGCGCATTGGATCAATTGGTAGTACTTCTCCTCCGGCACCTTCTGTATAAACATCTGCTCCCATTTCATGAGCTACTGTTGCAAAATGCTTAAAGAAATTTTCAATATAAACATCATCCATAGTTTGGCGTAAATCGCGTAAAAACTTGGTAGTTTCTTCCGGACTTTCAACAATATAACCCATTGTAGCAGGCAAATAGTTTTTCATACTGTAACCTCTTCTACTTTCAAATTCCGTAAACATATCTTCAGAATTAATGGTCCAAGTTGGCACGTGACTTTCCCAGCTATCTATTAACAAACCTTGTAATTTACCATCTCCTATAGGACCTCCATCTTTAATCATTTGTCCTATCATTCCGTTTCGCAAATGGTTTTCAATAGCTACTTTATCCAATTTACTTGATTCCCACCCTGTAGATTCAGGCATTGCTGGCTTATTAGTAAGGCGCATGTTTATATGACCAAAACGAACTACTGTCCAATTACCTTCTGGAGCTTCCCAGGTTAGTTTGCCGTCAGAAGTCATTTTATCGGTAAGATTGATAATATTACTTGATTTTATAATTGTATTTTCAGCATAATTATATACTACATCTTTTTCGAGACGTCTTAGTACTTTTGCTGCTTTTGCTTCATGATTATGAAGCTTTGGTTTAGAACTTAAGCGAATAAACTCAGGAGCAATTGCATGTTTACCCATAAATGTAAACATAAATTCACTTGAAGTAGTTTCAGGAATAGCCAACGTTAAAAGTTTTCTTCTATCATTCCAATTTGCATCAGGTAAATTTATAGTGGTTATTTCAACTAATTTACTACCAACTAACGCCTCAACTTTAATAGATACCCGTACTCTAGGGTACTGTGTATCCAAAATCATATGACGTGATTGTGGAAAGGTTATAGTACGCAATGTTACTGGGTTGCTAAATCTTGTTTTAACCCAAGTGTTTTTGCTTTTTACTTTTGAAATTCCTTGCTTTCTGTATTCCTTTAAAGGTTTATCTAATCGACTAGTTTTTCGAGTAACTATAATTTTTGAATTTGGATTGAAAATATCTTTCCAAGGAACTAGACTATTATTTGTTTCAATGTATAAAGGATTGAAAAATTCTAAATCGTCACCTTCTGGTGTTGGAAAAGCTAAAACTTGTACTTCTTTATAATTAAAATCCTCTGTAAGACACTCTGGGTTGAGCGATAATTGTTTTTCAACTTTACGACCTCCTTCAATTCTATAGATTGTTTCTACAATTTCTCTTTGTGCTTCTTCAACAGGTACCCAAGGTCCACCAGTCATAGACCAACCAGGGCAATTTTGCATAGTAAATTTTAAACCTAAACGTTTACATTCATCAGCTGCATGGCGCACCATATCTTCCCATTCGGATGACAACACTTTTATTTGTTCAATGCCCGGATAAGGGCGACCATTTTTACTGAAAAGGTGTATTCCTTGAATTCCAGCATATTTTATGGCTTCTAAATCTAGCGTGATTCCTTCTTTAGTAATATTGTTTCCATTAAAGTGAAACCAAGTTTCTGGGTGGTAATCCATAGTTGGTGATTTAAAACTCTCACTTAACTCCTTAAAACTAGGATTGTATTTGTTTTCTTGAATTACATTTTCTTTATTAGGAGATTTACATTGAATTATAGTTACTAAAAGTATTAAAAGCAGATAATTTCGCATTGGTTTTATTATTCAGATTTATATTAATTTTTTACAACCTTAACAAATAAAGGCTTATCTAAATTTACTTTTACAAAATACATTCCCTTTGGTTTATTGCTGATATCTAAGTGAACCTTACCATTATTTACCAAGTACGATTTCGATGAAATTGATTGAGATTGTACATTATATATTTCAATACTAATTGTTTTTAAGTTTGTTGGTATGTACATTTCAAACAAACCATTTGAAGGGTTTGGATAGGGATATAAACCTTCTAATAAGTCTATTTGTTTTGATAATGTTTCTTGACAAGCTAATTTACTCATAACTTGCAATTTGTCACCATGTTTAATTTCAATAGAAAAATTTGGTTGATAGGTTTCTAAAACAGTTTTTCCATTTTTAAATACGATATATGGTGCTGTACCTTCTAAAATAGAAATTGAAGCTGTTTTATTATCAACTTTTATTTTACCACTTAAACTAAAACCAGCAGCAATAATAACTTGGTAGCATTGCTCAAAAGTTTCACCTTCAATTGTAATACATAAATCATATGTTCCCGGGCTTAAATTATCAATTGTAACAATATCTGTAAAATTATAATTGCTACCATTTATAGTAGCTATATAATTTCTTTTTTCTACAGCTTCAATTGTAAAACTGCCATTATTTTTTCCTGCACACGTTTCGCTAATCGTTTCAATTAAAAAGTTATTTGAACTCAATTCAAATCCATATTCATATTCAAGTGTGTATTCAATGAAACCTTTTCCTTCACTATCTGCATTCAACGTTTCACCATCAAAAGTAAGCTCTTGTCCTTCTCCAAGGTATAAAGAAACAGCTGTTTTACCATCTTTTACTTTTAAACGTACAATTCCAAATCTACCCGTAAAGTTTATTTTAAAATTTTCAAGATTTAAAATAGTTTCGTCTTCATCATTTGAAAGTATAAAATCTGTAATTTTTGCTCCATTTACTTCTGAAACAACCTTTACACCAACAACCTTATCATTTTCAATAATAGTTGTAGTTGATTTAATAGTGCTTTCTTGACTATTTGAAGGCTCATAAATTGCTATAAAAGGTTCATCCCAAGCTTCACCATATTTACGCATCGTAATAACAGGTGTTTTCTTTTCATCGTACCCTTTAATTGCTCCTTTTGTATAAGGTGAAAGTGCAGTTGCATATTCTCTATTTACACCTCCTGGAATTACAACATTCATATATTTGTTAACTTCGTTCAACGCAAAAGAAGCTTTAATACCTTTATTAGTCTCACTTGAAGAATTTACATTTTCAAAAAATGTCCATCCAGTGACATTATCTGCTATCTCTGCTGAATATTTGGTTGAAGCACTTAATGAAACATTAGAATTATCATTAAATTTTAAAGATACGGCATCACCAATATTATGATATATATAATCATGGTAATCGTTTTTCGTTTTCCCTTTTGATCTTAAAATGTCACAATAATAACCGGTTGTAGCACTTGTACGGATAATGCTATTGGTACGTTGTTGCAAACAATCATTAAAAGAATCATCAATAAATTGTGTTGAAAAAGAAAAATCATTTGCAATTGCAGTACCTAAAGATTTTGGTTCACTTGCTACAAGATCTACAGTCGCAACTTTCGTAAGCCAATTACTACCTCCTCGTTTTCCTGATCCATTGGCTATAACTGTGTTGTGTGAAGCATGACGTACTCTATAATTTTCGTGCTCATCTGTTCCATACTGTCCACTTCCACTCTCTGTCCCTGTTACTTGCCCTTTCCCATACAAATTTAAATCAATCCCTGTTGAATGTGTGTGTACATAGGCAGCACCACCTGAATAATACATCAACCCATCATTTTCAATATCAGGTGTATTTAAATTTCTTTGTACAACAATCCCTGCATGTTTAAGGTTGTAGGTGTCTTCAATTTTAGGAGCAACAGCTTCTTGTGAAGACGCTATATTTTCTCCCCATAACAATTGTAACGGACTATTAAACTCCAATCTTTCATCTTCTATCTGTGGTACATAGCCTCCACTTTGATCGTAATAGAATTTTAAGTTTTGCTTGGCTAATTGCTCATAGTTTGATAAATTTTTTCTTGATGCTATTTTTAAGATCCAACGGTATCCTTTATTCATATCACCATCTATTCCTGAATCTCCAAAATGCATTAATTCATTTGAAGGAAAAAACCAATTGGCATAGCCAATAAAACCATCTAAAATTGAAAGATTGTTATTTACAATATCTAAACTTGGCTTGTAACGGTCAATTACATTCAATGACTGAATCACTAATTCGTGAGATCCTTTTGAATAACTAAATGTTTCTGGCCATACTCCGTTTTCTGTAAAATTGTTCAGCGACCAAGTATAGGCATCAAAACTTTCAGAAGTATTATTGTAAAAACGCTCAAAATATTGTTCTCTTTTAGTGTCATCAGCAATCATTAAAAGATTAAATAACGCACCATTACCTGCTAAAACTGAGTGGTTACTTTTTTTAGCTCGAATACTCATAAATACAATATCCGCTAAATTGGTTACCGTAGTTTGTGCTTCGTTGTCATCAAATTGTTTTCTAGCATTTGTTGCTAAATCATAAACAGTATTCGCATTGTTATTTATGTAATTATATAAAAAATCATAGGTTAAAGCTATTCTTGGAAACAACGTTCTAGACTCTAACCATCCATCATCAAACATTAAACCATCTGTCCCTTCTTGGTATTTTTGCACTGGTTGCACCGCTAAATATTTCATATAATGACCTAAAATATCCGCAGCATATTGTGCATAAGAAGCATCGTTTGTTAAATAGTATAAAATTGCAGCTTCCGTCATTGAGCCAACTATTTCGGTATGATTAGCTCTATCATCAAATACACCTGGAATTGCAGGAATTGTATTTAATATAACTTCAGGATTTACACTATGTGTATTTTTATTATAATCAACACGAGCCTTTAATTGATTGTATAGCGAACTAGCCCAACCGTATTGATGAATGTTATCAATTATATGTTGTCTTTCTGGGTAAGAAGCCCAAATAAATGGATGCTTTAACGTTAAATAATCTACAGGTGTATCTGGTAAATTAATTGTTGGAGGAGTTACAACTTCATTCTCCAAATCCTTCATTTCTATATTATCAAAATCAAACGTTCCCAATCCAGAAGCTGATGTTGCTTGAATTTTAAATCCTGAAATATCACCTTTAGCATCTGTGTTTTTTAATGAAAAATCATTGATTTCCCTAGAACCACCAACCCACAAATTCATTGTACCATTTGCAACGGTTTCAATACTACCATTAGGAGCTGTATAACTTTTATCTTCACCTGAATTATTTACCACAAAGGTAATTGTTTGTTTTCCTGTAAATACTGCTGAACTAGGCGCTCCACCAATATTATCAACAGTACCAACTTTAAATTCGTTAGCATTGGCTCCAGCAATTATACCAAATCTACTCGCATACGTAGAATTGCTTCCAAAAGACGCACTTGAAAACCCGTTTCCAATATATACACTAAATACTGGGTTTTGCGTACCTGTTTGAAAATTACTTCCTTCAAAATCTAATTTTAATTGAACAAATGTAGGGTTTGTTGAAAATGTAAAATTACGGTAGGCATACATACTAGCCGCTCCAGTTCTTTTAAAACTTAATGCGCCATTATTAATACTAGTTGCTAGGTTAGCACTGCTGGAAGAAATTTTGTTAAACTGTCCTACATTAGGAGTAGCACTCACATAGTCTGAAACGGTGTTTGAAGCGCAAAAATCTTGCATAAAAATTTGAGTATGTACACTTGTTGAAAAGCCTATCAATAACGAAATAAGAAGTACCTTTTTTATCATTTTTATCATTCCTGTTTTTAACTAACCCTTATATTTAGATTATTTTTTTATCAAACCTTTTTTATAAATTCACTTTAAATATAAAATCTCCAGATTTTATATGCATTATTTTATTTGGCAACACTATTTTGGCCTCACAATTTGCAGGAATAGTTCCTGAATACTCATAAGTACCAGTTGCTATTTTTTTCCATCCCGCTTTTATTTCTCCATGAATTGAATTGTAACTTGCCTTTGCAAAATCCATTTCTTCAATAAAATTAGGTGTCAATACTATTTTTTGAAATCCTGGGTTTTCAGTATCTATATTAATTCCTGCCATATAGCGATAAAAGAAATTATCTACAGCACCCATAAAATGATGAATATCCGAAGCCTCAAACTTATAGCCCTCAGGTAAGGTTGTAGCACCTTCTTTTATCATCCAACCAAAAGATGGCCATTCTTCATTTACAACTACTTTATGCATTAGTTCTGCATAGCCATTTTTAGGTAAATATTCATAGGCTGAGTGCACTGTAAATACACCTCCCCATAAATGATATTTTTTATCTTTAATTATATTATCAACCACCTTTTTTTCAAGTTGATCATGATATTTATCAGGAACAATTCCATAATTCAATGCTAAAATATTGACTACAGGTAAAAATTCACTAAATGGTTTTAAACCAGCATACTCAACCTTATCCTCATCAAAAGCATATTTTTGAATACCTGCATGAATACGTTTTACTTGTTGCTCTAATCTTTTTTGATCTTCTTTTTTATCTAACTTGCCAGCTATATGTGCCAACCGTTTTAACACCAAATAAAAATTCATAGATGCAATTACTTCATTTCCTCCTGGCTTCCCTCTTTCATTGTAAGTAGCATCATAAGGCGGTACCCAATCATTATAAGCCTCTTTAAACATGCCGTCCTTTTCCGATAAATTGTTATTTTTCCAAGAGTAATTTACCCATAACATCATTTTATCCCAATATTGCTCAAACAATCTTGTATCTCCATAATAAGAATACATATACCAAGGAACATGCACCCCTGCCGATGACCATAAGGTTGATTTACCTGTACGGTAATCATTTGCAGGAGCAATTGCCGCCATAGCACCAAGCGTATTTTGTGTATCCCAAATATCACGCGTAAATTTGGTAGTAACTGCTGCCACATCGTAATTAGCCATACCATATTCTAAACCCGTAACCACATCGCCTAACCATCCATTCTTTTCTCTATTCGGACAATCAGTTAAAATACTGTGTAAATTAAATATGAAAGACTTCCTGCAAATATTATCTACAGCATTTATAGTTTCATTTGAAGATTCAAAATGCCCTACTCTAGGCACATCAGAATGCACATATTTTACTTCAACATCTTCCAATGACAATTTTATTCTTTCCAATCCTTTTATTTGAAAATATCGGAACCCTTTATATGAAAAACGACACTCAGCATATTCTACACCTTCGCCTTTTGCAATGTATGCCATTTGCTGCAACCTCCCTGGTTGCCCTGATGAAGTTGGATCTTTATGCTCCCCAAAATAGATGTTAATTTTCTGTCCTCTTTTAGCGTTTTTTAAGCGTACTCTTACCCAACCCGACATATTAGTCCCTGCATCAAACCATTGTCCGTAATTACCTTTATTTGCAGTTGCTACTGGGTGAAATGTTTTTGTAACTCGTATTGGTTGGCATAATTGAGAGATCAACGTGCCACCAGGGTGTGGTGCTGGTTGTACATTTTCCCAAGAAGCAGCATCAAATTCTGCTAAATTCCAATCTTTAATTTCTTTTGTAGCGTCATAAATTTCTCCCATATGAGGTCCATCATAAATAATTGGTCCGCCAGTTATTTTCCAACTTAAATCGCTAATTACATCTTTTGTTGTTCCGTCTTCATATTCAATTTTAATACGGCACATTAATTTTGGTTGACCTACATAACCGCCTTTTTTATAAAACCCCCAATGATCATAAGCTAATTGTCCGTAAAAACCACGCCCCAGCATTACTCCTGCAAGATTTTCACCTTCTTTAATTACATTGGTAATATCATGCGTAGTATATAAAATTGTTTTTCTGTAATCTGTCCATCCTGGGTCTAAAACTTGATTGCCAATTTTTTTACCATTTATATACAATTCATAATAACCAATACCACTAATAAATGCTTTGGCACTTTTCACTTTTTTTGTTACTTTGAAATCTTTACGTAATAAAGGCGCTGGATCATAAGGACTGTCATGATGAAAATGATAACGTTCCCACAAACTCATACTCGCTCCAAAATAACTAGGTAACTGAAATTGTAGTGCCTGAGATTCCACTTCATTTTTTCGCCACCATTCTTCTGTCCATTCCCTTTGATTTCGCCAAGCAATCCACTCTGCTCCTTTCCAATCTTCAACCTGAAATAAACCTGTAGAAAATGTTGCAGTCTCACTCCATTCTGAAACTTGCTTATTTTTACCCCAAACCTTTACCTTCCAATAATACTGTGAAGCTGATTGTAATTTTATTCCTTTATATTCTATTTGTGTAGTAGTTGAAGCCTTTACTTTTTTTGAATCGAAAGCATCACCTATATTCTGCACCAAATTTTCTTTAGAAGTTGCTACTAACAATTGATATGCTATTTGATATTGACCACTCTCCTTACTTGCTATTTTCCAAAAAAATCGAGGTGATTGCATATCAACACCTTCTGGGTTTGTAAGATATTCACATTTTAATTCAAAAGGTTTAATTTGAGAATGTAAGCCAAGAGTTAATAAACCTAAAAAAAAGGATAACAAAAAATATTTTTGCCTAGTTGAAGTTTTGATTTTCATATAAAATTTCACTTAATTATTGACATCTTAACACTATTTAATAAGTGCAAATGAATATTTAATCAAAAATAAACCAGAAATTAATGGATTCTATCCTGCACTATATGGTAATAATTTTGCCTTTTATCTTTTTAAAACACCCCAATTAAATCAAAAAATCTCAGAAGGAACACCTTCTGAGATTTAAACTTAAAACTTCTTTCTTTTTCAATATACTTTTTAACTACTAATAGTATTTTGCATACACTACTTTCGTATGCAAGTATTCTTCCATTCCGTGTTTACCATCAGCACCACCAACTCCAGATTTTTTCCAACCTGCGTGGAAGCCTTGAATTGCTTCAAAATGCTCTCTGTTAACATAAGTTTCTCCAAAATTCAGACCATTAGTGGCACGCATAATTTTATTAAAATTTTCAGAAAATATAGAGGATGTTAATCCGTATTGACAGTCGTTAGATAGTGCAATTGCTTCCTCCAAAGTTCCAAATTTCATTACAGGTAATACAGGTCCAAATACTTCTTCTTGTATTATTTCCATTTGTTGATTACAATTAGTTAAAATTGTAGGTTCGTAAAAATAACCACGATCAAATTTTTCTGGACGTTTTCCTCCCAGAATAACTTCGGCACCTTCTTTTTTAGCAAACTCAACCATATCCGTAATTTTATTTATTTGATCTTTTGAAACCAAACTACTCATATCTGCATTTGTTCCAGTTAAGGCATCCTCAATAGTAACTTCACTCATTTTTTTAGTAAGCATATCAACAAATTGGTCGTAAATGCTATCTTCTACATATACTCTTTCTGCACAGTTACAAACTTGACCGCTAAAAATCACTTTTGATGAAACCACTGAGTTTACTGCCAACTCTAAATTAGCATCTGCACACACAATTGCAGGTGCTTTACCTCCTAATTCAAGTGATACTTTTGTAATATTTTCTGCAGCAGCCTCAATAATTTTTTGCCCAGCAGAAACACTACCCGTTAAACTAATAATTCCTGTAATAGGGCTTTTTGAAAGAGCATTACCTACAGTTCTTCCTGCTCCACATACAAAATTTAACACTCCGGGTGCCATGCCTATATTTTGTATCATTTCAGCAAATTCCATTATTGTATTTGGTGCTTCAGAACTTGGCTTAATAACACATGTATTTCCGGTAATTAATGATGCCGCAACTTTACGAGCCATTACAAAAAATGGGAAGTTCCACGGGCAAATACCTACAGCTACTCCAATTGGAACTTTGTGTAAATAAATATGCTCCTGTTCTCTATCACTTTGAATAATTTCTCCTTCAATTCTTCTTGCCCAACCAGCATTATAATCAAAATAATCAGCAGTTACATCAATTTCAACTTGCGCTAAACCAATAACTTTAGCTTGTTCTTTTGACAATGTTTCGGCTAAAAAGACTCTATTCTCTCTAATAATTGTAGCCATTTTATGTAAAAATGAAGCCCTTTGAATAGCTGGCAAGGCCTCCCATTTTGGTTGAGCAGCTTGAGCGGCTTCTAGGGCATTGTTAGCATCTTCAATTGTTCCTGATGAAATTGTACTTATAATTTCTTCTGTACAAGGGTTTACAATTTCTATAACAGATGTAGCTTTAGAGTTTACAAACTCACCATTAATGTATTGTTTATAATTTTTCATGGTAATTGGTTTATTATTCGTTTACGTTAAAAATTTCTTTCTTAAATCTTCAACTTGATCATCATTTATTGGAACCATTTCACCTAATGATGTTCCCATTACAATAGATTTTGCGCTAAATTCTGCAACTTCTAAATAATCAAATGTTTGCAATAGTTTATCTCCAGTAACGATTACTGAATCATTTTCAACAATTAATGCTGTGGTACAATTCTCAACAATATTAGAATTTACTTCACCTTTAAAGTGCTCTCCATATTTTACTGCAGGTATATCTTGTAAAAATATCCAGCTTTCTGGAATAGTTCGAACATTTATATGCGTTCCTGTAACCCCAAAAGCCATTAAATAAGGAGATTGAGTCATTATAATAGAATTTACCTCCGGATTATTCTTATATATTTCTTGATGAATCCAAGTAGATCTACTTGGTGTTTTACCTGCTTCTCGTTTTCCGTTTTTAATTTGGACAATATCATCTATGTCTAAATCCCAACGGTTCACATCAGTTGGTGTAATTAAAAAATCATTGTCTTTCCATCTCATAGAAACAGTTCCATAGGTACTAATCATTAACCCTTGCTCACAAGATCTATTCACTATATTACAAATCTCCAATCTTTTTTCAACTTCATCTGAAGGCGTTTCCGTTTCCTCCATCACAGGAATATTAGCTGGTACTTGTGCCTCAAAAGCATCAATCTGAGCATCTGTTAAATAATTTGGAGTTCCTATTTGAGAACCGTATATAATTGTCTTTGCACAAAACTCTAGTGCCTCAAATCGTTCAAAAGCATCTGTTAAATCACTACCGCCTAATACGGTTCCATGATTTTCCATAATAATTGCTTTATATCCTTTTTTAAATTCTTCAGCAATAACCTCACCTAACATTTCACTTCCAGGAAGTTCATAATTTGCATATCCAATTGGACCACAAATATGCTTTGCCTGAGATATAATATTTGTATTAGGTATTTGACGCACAATACTAAATGACACTAAAGCCGGTGGATGTGCATGAATTACGGATCTTATATCTGGTCTTTCATCATAAATAGCTTTATGAAATGGAAATTCTGATGATGGTTTATGCTTTCCAATAATGCTACCATCTTTTTTTACACAAACAATATCTGATGCTCTTAAAGATCCTTTATCAATAGCTGATGGCGTTACCCAAATATCACCTTTATCATCAATAATAGATATATTACCACCTGAAGTAGTAGTCATTCCTCTTTTATAAATTCGACTAATAATTTCAGTGATTTGATCTCTTGGGTGAATTAATTTAATGTTTTTAGACATTTTAAATAGTTAAATAGTTTGAAAATAATATTTCAATGTTAATAATTATGTGTTGTTTTAAAAATATTTCATCCACTAATAATAAATGGCACATGCTTTTTTAAAGCATAATTCTCTCTTAAAAATTTTGAATTTAATTTGGTATCAGAAATTGATATAGCTGCTCCCAATGCTGAACCTAAAGAAGCTTTAGTTGTTCTCAATTTTTTATCTCTAAAATAATGAGATAATAACTTTGTATAAACATCATTATCACTAAAGCCACCATCTAAATAAAGTCTAGTTATAAGATCATTTCCAATAGCTTTTTTGACACTTTTAATTTGCAACAATACCAACTCAATCATTAATTGATGATAAGCACGCTCATGAGTTTCAAAAGAAATAGCAGTTGTTTCAGCCATATCTTCATTTTCAATACTTTCCCATTTATAGCTATATTTAAAATCTTTAATAAGATCTTTAAAAATATCACTGTTAAATTTTATAGAACGATGGTAATCTTCACTTACACTATACTTCTTTCTAAGCTTTTCAACTTGAATTTTATATTCATTTCCTAAAAACAAACGCGATGCTTTTACAGGCTTCCCATTAATTCGCATATAATTAATAGCATCCTTATCATTTGAATCTGTTGAAATAGGATTTTCAGTAAATGGATTAAAAACTATACTCCAAGTTCCTGTTGAAATTAACGCAAACTTTTTCTTTATACTTCTTACATATGGAAGTAATGCTGCTGAACTATCGTGAATACCAACACCTATTTTAATACGATTTCCATTGTAATTCATATTAATACTTGTTTCTGTAGAAACTATAGGTGCCAGTTTTTTATCAATACCTTCTTCATATACCCAACTGTGATAATCTTTTTTTCCATAATCCCATAGAGCAGTATGACATCCTATACTAGTATACTCACTTAAAGGAATTCCTGTAAAAACATAACTCAAGTATTGTGGAAGATGCAATGAATATTTAATTTTTTTATAAACTTCAGGTTTAGTATATTTCAACCAATACAATTGCAATCCAGAGTTTAACATACTTAAATCTGAACATCCAGTAGTTTTTAAAAATTCTTCTTTAGGACCATACTTGTTAAAAAAATCATCAATTATTTCTTGATTCAATGATTTAAGGTAATTGTATAACGGTGTTAATGGTTTACCATATTTATCAATATGAACTAAACTAGCTCCATATGTTGAAAAGTTAATAGCTTTTACTTTGAATTTTTTAGTATCTAAAACACGGTCAAATACTTCTTTTAACCATTTTTTTAAGACTGGAAGATTTTCAGTTGGATACCCGTCTTCATCTTTAATTTCATCAAAAGAAATATATTCTTTATGAACTTCTTTAAAGTTCTTGTCGAATAAAAAGAACTTTTTATTGGTTTTACCAATATCAAAAACTGCGGTTACTTTTTTCTTCATTGTAAATAGCTTATAGTCCTGTAGCTACAGTGTTTTTCCCTCTTTCTCCTATTAATTGATTTCTTACATCTATATTTCTATATGCTTTAATTGGACTTAAAGCACCACCTGCATTTAAACGTGCTTTTTCTAACAATGGTCTAACATCTGTTCTAAACGCACCTTGCAAAATTTCTTGACATTTAACAACATCATTATCTAATTGAGCAGATTTTAAAGCATCTTGATCAACTAACAATGCTTTTGCATATGACTCTTGAATAGCTTCTAAAGATTGAATTAAATCTTCTAATGGATCTTTCACATTATGACTTGCATCTATCATCCAAGCTAAATCTGGATTTTGTGGGTTGTTTTTCATTCCATATACTAATTCATTAAAAATTAAGAACAGTGCATAAGGTTTAATACTTCCTGCTGTTAAATCATCATCACCATACTTACTATCATTAAAGTGAAATCCACCTAATTTACCTTTTAAACTTAAAATTGAAACAATTTGTTCAATATTACTATTTGGTAAATGGTGTCCTAAATCTACAAGTGTATAAGCTTTATCTCCACAACCATTTGCTAACATTAAAGAAGTACCCCAATCTTGAATTACAGTACTGTAAAAGTTTGGTTCGTAAGGCTTGTATTCAATTAACATTTTCCAATCTTCAGGAAGATCTTTGTAAATATCAATTAAACTATTTTGTGTATTTTGAAAAGCTGTTTGAAAATTATTTTGACCTGGAAAACAAGAACCATCTGCCAACCACACAGTTAAAGCTTTAGAACCTAACTTATTTCCAATATTAATAACATCTTTATTATGCTGAATAGCTTGTTCACGTACAGCCTGACTAACATTACTTAAAGAACCGTATTTATAACTTTCTCTAGCGTTTTTTTGATCCTGAAAAGTATTTGAGTTTACTGCATCAAATTTAATTTCTAATGAAGTTGCAATTTCTTTAATTGCTTTATAATCTTCTGGCACATCCCAAGGAATATGTAAAGAAACAGCTCCAGCAGTTTGTGTTAACGAATGTATTAAACCAACATCTTCAATTTTTTGTTCTAAATTTGAAGGTTCTCCATAAAATCCAAAACGACCAAAACGTGTACCTCCAGCACCTAAAGCCCAACTTGGAATAGCCACCTGAAACTCTGTTAGCTTTGATATAATATCATTTACATTGTAATTATTTCTTGATAATTTATTAGCTAAAAAATCTAAATTTTCAATATGAGTTGTTAACTCTTTTTGGTTTTCAATTTGAATTTGTTCTTCTCTTATTTTCATTTTTATAAAATTTATCCGTTTCAAAAAAATTAGTAAACTAGTTTACTAATTTAAGTATGTTTGATATAATTATTTATAACATATAATGCTATCGCACAAAGGCATTTGCCATACCACCATCCACATTAATAATGTTACCTGTAGATTTATCAAGTATTCCAACTAAAGAAAATACGCCATTCGCAATATCTTCAGGGGTAATAATTTCATTTAATAAATTTCTTTTTGCATAAAAAGCAGGGAGTTCTTCAACTGTAATTCCGTTGGCTTTAGCTCTACCTTCTGCCCAAGCACCTTCCCATATTTTACTTCCTACAATAACTCCATCTGGATTAACTGTATTTACTCTAATTTGATCTTTTCCTAATTCTGCAGCAAGTAAACGAACCATATGTTGTTGTGCTGCTTTTGCTGTTCCGTAAGCAACGTTATTTGGTCCTGCTACTAATCCGTTTTTACTTGCAATTGCAATATAATCTCCTCCCAGACCTTGCTTACGCATAATTTTGGTAGCTTGTTTTGCTAAATCAAATTGACCTTTTACCAAAATGTTTTGTAAGATATTCCAGTCTTTATAAGTTGTATCTTCTAAGGCTTTTGAAATAGCCAATCCTGCACTATGCACAATAATATCTACTCCTCCAAATTCCAAAATTGCTTTTTTATAAGCACTAGCAATAGAATCTGTATTTGTAACATCACAAACCGCATAGGTAGCAACATCTCTTTTATAAGTTGCATTTGCTTCTATTAAGCTTTGCTCATTTACATCGGTTAAAACAACATTAGCGCCTTCTGCTACTAATTTATCTGCAATTGCTTTTCCAATTCCACCTCCTGCACCTGTTACCAAGGCTACTTTCCGCGATAATGGCTGTTCTTTTGGCATACGTTGTAACTTTGCTTCCTCCAACAACCAATATTCAATATCAAATGCTTCTTGTCTTGGTAAGGAAGTATATGAAGTAATTGCTTCAGCTCCACGCATTACGTTTATTGCATTAATATAAAATTCGCTAGCTACACGTGCAGTTTGTTTGTTTTTTGCAAAACTAAACATTCCTATTCCAGGATAAATAATTATTACCGGGTTTGCATCACGAACAGCAGGGCTATTTTCTTTTTTACAAGTATTATAATAATCTACATATTCTTGTCTGTAAGATTTAAATACTGGTTCTAACTTTTTTAAAATTGCATCAACATCTAATAAGTCTTCATTTTTATCTAAATTTAATACTAAAGGCTGAATTTTAGTTCTTAAGAAATGATCTGGACAAGAAGTTCCCATTGGAGCTAATCTTTCTAAATCATTACTATTAATAAACTCCATTACAACATCAGTATCTGAAAAATGCCCAATCATTCTATTTTCAGAAGAACACAAACCTCTTAATAAAGGCATAATTTGAGCCGCCTTTTCTAAACGATCTTTTTTAGGTAAACTTTCAATTTTTTGACCACCAAAAACACTTCCTTTTTCTTTTATTTTTTGCTCTATATATTCAGACGCCTTTTCAACAACCTCTAAACTATTTACATAACATTCATAAGAAGTATCTCCCCAGGTAAATAAACCGTGGCTCCCTAATACAATACCTCGAATTCCGGGATTGTTTGCCAAACATTTTTCTAATTGTAAACCTAAATCAAAACCTGGTCGTTGCCAAGGTAGCCACCCCATTGTATCTCCCCAAATTTCTTTGGTTACTTTTTCACTATCTTCAGCCGCAGCAACCGCAATTAATGCATCTGGATGTAAATGATCTATATGCGCAAAAGGTAGTAACCCATGCAGTGGTGTATCTATTGATGGCGCTTTACTATCTAAATCATAAATACAATGGTTAAAAAGGCCAACCATCCTATCTTCATCGTCTAATCCACCATAAACTTTTTTTAAATTTCTTAAACGTTTTGTATATAAACCTGCAATTCCAGATCGAGTTAAAGTTCCAATATCTCCACCTGAACCTTTTACCCACATAACTTCAACTTCTTCATTTGTAAGTGGATCTTTTTCTATAGTTTTACAACTGGTATTTCCGCCTCCATAATTTGTGATTCTTAAATCTGCCCCTAAAATATTTGATCTATACAGAAATAAATCAACTTGATTATCCTTAAACTGAAATGCCTTTTTATCTTCCCACAAATAATCCACATACTTAAAACTCTTCATTATTTTGTTTTTTGTTAGTTAATTAGTACCTCAAAAGTAAACCTCTTTTAAAACTTTTGTATCCTGTACTATGTGGTAAAAACACTTATTAAGTGTTAACGAATAAAAACACAAATTCAAACAAGACTCAACACCTTTATTTACAAATACTTAAAACCTTGCTTCGCAGTCTTTTTTATTAAGATATAAAAAATAAATATATCTTAATTAATTTTAAATTACTTACTTAAATGATAAATTCTAAATATTTTAATATAGACTATACTTGTTAGGCATTATAAGTAAAAAAGGCACATAACTAATTCTTGAATATTTTGTTTTTCATAAGACATATTACACACTAACTAAATCTCTCTGCTCTCAAGTGCAGAGTTTTTTTTATACTAGGGACTTAAAGTCCCTAAACTAATCTAATATAAAATTAGAATTATCTGAATTTGGTTTACGATGATGCTCTAAATACTCATTAAGCATTTCATTAATTATATTCCTTGTACTCCAAGCCCCATAGCCTGTTGCCCAAAAATGTTTACCCCAATAAGATTTTCTTATAGACTTAAACTCTTATTGTAATTTACGGGATATTCTACCTTTCATTTGTTTACTAAAAAACTTATACTTTGTTTTGGAGCATATTCAATGTGCATATGAATATGCTCTGAACTAACTACTCCTTTTAATATCTCAACTTCTTCTGCATCACAAATCTGAATTAATAACTCTCTACACCTTACTTTTATGTCACCTTTCAAAACCTTATAACGGTATTTTGTAGACCAAACAATATGGCAACTTAACCTACTAACTGTGTGAGAGCCTTTTCGTTCATAATTTGTCATATTGTAAAGATATTTTTTTTTACATTACTAAAGTACTGCAATAAAATTGCAGGGTTTTATACCCTAATTTAAAACCAATAAAATAATTATTATATATTATGCATACTATATAAATCTTTATAAATTTGTAAAGGAAATTAATTAATCTGTAGAAAAAATAATTTATGGAATTAACAAAGTTTATAAAAATTGACGAGAACTCTAGAGTTCCTAAATACCAGCAAATAATTGATTCTATTATTTATAATATTTCTTTAGGCAATTTTATTATGGATCAAAAGATTCCATCTATAAACATGTTTAGTGAAGAATTTTATTTATCTAGAGACACTGTTGAAAAAGCTTATAGTATTCTTAAGGAACGAAACATTATTACCTCTATTCGTGGTAAAGGTTTTTATATTTCCAAAACTAAATTAATTTCAAAAGTTAATATCTTATTTTTGGTTAATAAATTAAGCACTTACAAACAAAAAACCTACAATAGTTTTATACAAAATATTGGGCCAAACTCACATACTGAATTACATATTTACCATTGTGATGAAAACTTATTTTTAAATTTATTAGAGAAATATAAATCGGCATTTGATTATTTTATTATTATGCCTCATTTTAAAGATGACAACCAAAAACACATTAGTTATACACTAAATATTATAAATAAAGTTAAGAAAATACCCAGAAATAAATTAATTATTTTAGATAATACTAAGTTTGCAAAAAAGATAGATGGTAGTTTTATTGAAATTTTTCAAGATTTTGAAAATGATATTTATAACGCTCTAAAACAAGCCTTATCAAAAATTAAGAAGTATAAAAAAATTATGCTCGTTTACCATGATAAAGCTATTTATCCTTACCCTAGAAGAATTTTACATGGCTTTAAAAAATTTTGCATTGAACATGATTTAGATTTCGAAATACTAAATGAAATTTATGATGATATGGTTTTAAAAAATGGAGATTTGTTTATTACAATTGAAGAAGCTGATCTAGTAAATCTTGTAAAACAAACAAGAGAACAGGAATTTAAACTTGGTGAAGACATTGGAATTATTTCATACAATGATACTCCGTTAAAAGAACTTTTAGGTATTACTGTAATTTCTACAGATTTTAAAATTATAGGACAAACAGCAGCTAACATGATTGTAAATAATGATTGTAAAAAAGTGCAAGTACCTTTTAATTTTATTGACAGAGAATCTCTTTAAAAAACAAAAAGGTGAATCTGCAGATTCACCTTTTTGTTTAGTTATTTAGTTTAAAAGTAAATTCTATAATTAATTCACTTTTCTTAATTTTATACCACTTAACCTAGTTTGCCCTTCAACAGATTTAAAATCTACTGAAATTCCTTTACCATTTTCAACAGTAATTAAAAAGCGTTTTGCTACACCTCTATCATTTCCATAGATTTCTTTTAAATTTAAATTTTCCCAAACTTTTTCTCCATTAACAAAAACATTCATTATGTTGGTTTCTTTTGTTTTTAATTCAGCCAAAAGCAGCGACAATTCGTAAGTTCCATTTGGTACGTCAAATTTATATTGTTCTATTCCTATCATTTGCGTTTGATAAATAGGATCATTTTCGGTTCCTTTTACACTAACATCTGTACCAATTGTATTTCTTCTTTTACTTGGGTGTCTTAATAAATCTCCACCAACATAACCAAAACTACCTTTTTTATACGCTTGATCTGGCATCCATAAATAATCGACGTTATGAGATTCAATAAAATAACATGTTGAACCAACATTAACAGCAATTTCTTTAAATGGATTTGTTACGCTTTTTAGATTTTTAGGCTGAAGAGCAAATTCTATATTCGCAAAATCTTTAATTGTGTTACCATCTTTTTTAGAAATTACTTCAATTAAATTATTTCCGTGTTTTAAAGGCACATTAAAAGTAGCTATAGAAAAATCGAATTCTTTTTTACCTAAAGACTTTCCATTAATAAATAACTCTACATCATTTGCGTTACCTACGACTGTAATTGGTTGAGTAGCAACCAAAGCTTCGTCATTATCAGCAATACCAGCTCTTTTAGTCCAACCCTTAGAAGCAATAGCTAAAAAAGGTTTTTTTTTCAATAAAGCTTGGTATAAATAATAAGCGTCTTTTTTCTTTCTTGTTGTTGAAACCAACCCTTTATTATTAATATGTGGTACAGCATCTTTACGATGCTCTACCTGAAAATCGGCATAGTTCCAAACATTTGCCCCAACAATTTCAGGCATATCTAAAATGGTTTTCATATATGTTTTATGTAGTAAAAATTGATATTCTACACTAAAATCAAATCGTGTTGGATTGTAAGATCTAATTCTTGGATCTGCTCCTCCACCATATTCACTTAAAATAAATGGTTTGTCTGGATCTAATTCCAATGAACGACTTACTAAACTTTTCAAATTTTTATCAATATCTTCTAATTCTTCAACATACCAACCATAATATTTATTGTAGCCTACAATTTCTGTAAAACGAATCCCTAAATCATCTTGATATTTTGGTTCTCTAAAGAAAACTGAATATGAATAACGAGTTTCATCTTCTTCTTTTATGGTTTCAGCCAATACTTTATGTGTTGCCACAAAATGCTCAATATAACCTTCCCCTTGATCTTTAGGTGCTTTCATTGTGGTTTCATTACCCAAATTCCAAGCAACAATTGCAGGATTATTGTAATTATAACGAATGGCTTCTTTTAACATTTTAATTGTATTTTGCTTACCAGCTTCGTTTGCTGCCGCCTTGTCTACAAAAGGAATTTCTAAGGTTGCAACAAAACCTAATTTATTACACATTTCTAAAATGGCTGGATCTTGCGGGTAATGTGCAATACGCAAAAAGTTAGAACCCATTTCTTTTAACAATTTCATATCATTTCTATGAACCTCATCACTTACTGCATTTGCTTTTCCATAAAAATCCTGGTGTCTACAGGTTCCTATTAATTTAGTTTGTTTTCCGTTGATAAAAAAACCTTCTTTGGCGTCAAATCTAAACCATCTAAGTCCTACAGGGGTTTCAATACGATCTAAAACTTCTTTGTCACTATTTACAACTTCTGAAACCAATTTGTATAAATAAGGATTTTCGGGAGACCATAATTTTGGATTTTCAATAGAAAAATTACTAACAACTTCTTTATTAAATTTAGATTTTGTTTTTAATTCTTTCACCAAATTATTATTTGCATCAAACAAAGATTGCTTTACATAATATGCACCTTTTATTGGTCTAACTAATTTCGATTTTACCGATACACTTGCTTCTGTTTCTGAAACTTCAGGAGTGTTTATAAAAATAGCATTAGCACCTACATTTGCCACTTCAAAATGAACTGGTTTTGTTATAATTAATTGAATATCGCGATAAATACCTCCGTAAAAAGAGAAATCAGCAGCTTGCGGAACAATTTCATCGTTATGTGCATTGTTTACTTTCACTGAAATTTTATTACTTCCTGCTTTAATAGCATGTGTAATATCACGTGCAAAAGTAGTATAGCCTCCAATATGGTCTTCGCCGACTGCTTTTTCGTTTACAAATAATGATGTAACTTGATTAGCCCCTTCAAATAACAAAAATACCTGTTGATTTTCATAAACTTCAGGAATTTCTAGCGTTTTTGTATACCAACCATCTCCACGGTAATAACCTTCTTCATCATCTAAAATATCTTCTGTATTCCAAGAATGTGGTATCGTAACTTTTTCCCATTCTATTGTAGTTTCATTTGAAAAAGGTTGTTCTAAACTTCCTTTGTAGAAGTTCCAATTATCATTAATAGTTTCAATATGTCTCACATTCTGTGCATTACCTAAGTAAACCACACATAAAAATAAAAGGAGTATGCTTTTTTTCATTTAAATATTATTAAGTTTTTACAATAATCAATATTATAAAATCATGTAGTTATAGCTATCCTGTACTGTCATTGAAACGCAATCATTTTTATAAAAAAATAACTTTTTCCCTTAAGAAACAATTCTATGAATAAATCATTTCAATTTTTTATATTTTTCAAAATAGTTAATTAATGGGACTGTTGAGATGAAGCTAACAGTATGCCCCATTGGAATAGTTTTCTTAATATCATATACTACATTAGTACAACCTACGTCTTTTAGTAACTCATCTAAAACTCTAACTTTACTAGAAGAATTAAAAACCCTTAAGTGATATAATGAATCGATGTGCCCGCCATATCTAACATACGCACCAGTTATAAAAGATAGCTTTTGTTTTTCAGTCTCAAATACATTTAGTTTTAGATTGCCTTCAAAAATTGTATCAAAGTATTTTTCATGAAAATTACCTGCTTTAATTAAAGAGTCCATATTTAAGGCATCAAAATCTATATATGCTTTAGCTCTTCCACGCCCAGAATATTTGAATGTGTAAAAGGATGCTATTTTTTTTTGCTAATTTTTTAGAGTGTAATTCAAATTCATCTTTCTTTGAAATTTCATGTTCGGATGAACTAAACTCCAAATCAGGATAGGAATTTTTAAACATCGAATCAATTACTAAACAAAGTTTTTTTTCTGATTGAAAGTATTTATCAACCCTTTCTTCTACTCTTTCATATTTTTCTCAGCCCATATAATCTCTCAACGTTCCTATTAAAAAATAGTGATTGTCAATTGAATTTTTTCTTTTTGGGCGCAACCAAAAAGAATTAAAACCAACATAAGAGTTATTAGATTCTTCATAATTTTATTTGTTATATCTGGATACTTATAAATGTTCATTTATATACCCGCTAACTCTTTTTATATTCACCTAATTAATCAACAGTTCGCCTGTTTGGCCATAAAGCTAAAGCATCTGTAATAATACGTTTGCTATACTCTTTTCCATATTTATCTATAGCATCATCCGTTTCAAAAGTTTGCTTTTGAAAATCTAACCAATCTTGTTTTTTTAAATATTCATCGGTATGTGAATATTGTAACGCGTTTAAACCAAATAAAAACACATAACCATCTCGTGCGTTTTTAGTTTCTTTGTATAAATAGTTAAAAGCCTTTTGCTTTGCTCCAGACATTGCAAGCGCTTGTGCAGCAATAAGTCTATTTACTGGAATTATATCACTTTCTATCAATAGAATTAATTCTTTCTGAATAGCCTTATCAACTTGAGCTATTCTAAAAAGTCCGTAAGCTCCCCAATACCTAACAATAGGATTTGAATCTTTAATGAAGGTTAAAAAATCTTTTTTATGTTCAATTTTTCCTTGAGCAGCAAATTTAGCAATTGGTAAAATTCTTTCAATTTCATAATCATTACTTTGCGCATACTCATATATGGTAGCATACTTTTTACCTTCACCTACTAAATCATGAAACATAGGCTCTGGAATTAATCCAATATCTCTAATTTCTATCATCCATCTATCTAATTCTTGAGATAATTCAGCTAAATTTTTAGCACTTTCTTTCTCTTCAGCAATATTTGTAATATGCCAAGGATCTATTTTTGTATTGAATAATTCTACCGTTTGTTTTGGTTGATAAAATTGAGATTGTACTGCATTTGAATTACCTGTTTCAAAGCTTCTTTCATTAGCTCTCCAATTCTGCTGTACTTTATAACCATAGCGAGTAGAACGTCCTCTTGGTCTATGAGGTACAAAATTTTGAATAAAATAATATTCTCCATCAGTTACCGCTCTATTAAAATCGTAACGTTCAGACATTCGATCTCTATAAAAATGTACATACTCAGGTTTTGCCTCCTTATCTTTTCCTAAAAATACTTTACCTTGCATTTTAGCAGGTACTTTGCAATTAACTAAAGATAGCAACGTTTTAGGAAAGTCTACAAAACTAACAAAACCATCTTCGGTACTTCCAGGTTCATAAGCTATTAAGTGCCTCCATTTTTCTGGAACATATACTATAAAAGGCACTTGTGTTCCTACATTATATAGGTAACGTTTAGAACGTGATAACATTCCCCCATGATCGGAATAAAAAAACACAATAGTATTATCTTCTAAATTATTATCCTTTAATTCCTGTAAAAACTGTCCAACTTTTTTATCCATTAAAGTAATCAAGTCATGAAACCGTGCCCAATCTTCTCTTATTTCAGGAACATCAGGATGATACGGAGGTAATTTAACATCCAAAGGGTTAATTCTAGGTGTTTTAGGAATATCACCATTTGCAACATAGTCTTTTATTTTATCTACGGCTAATTGACTTTCATGGGTTGTAGTAATATTAAAAACTGAAAAGAAAGGCTCTCCCTCTTTTCTGTTTTTATAATGAGCTTTTTTACTAGACTCATTCCATAAGCTTTTATCAGTTTGATAACTAGAATTGTAATCTTTTTTATAATTATTAGTACAGTAATAACCAGCTTCTTTTAAAATTTTAGGATAGGCAGGTACACTTTCTGGTAATTGTGTGTTTGTTCTAAAATTATGCGTACCTGTAGTTGGTGCATACATACCATTAAGCAACGTTGTACGTGCAACACCACAAACTGGTGCATTTGCAAAGGCATGAGTATAACAAATACCCTGCTCTGCCAATTTATCTAAATTTGGAGTTTGTGCTTGCTCAAAACCGTAACATCCCAAATAAGGACTAATGTCCTCACAAGTAATCCAAAGAACATTTGGTTTTTCTTGACTTTTTACTGGACAAAAGGCAACACTAAAAAAAGTGATTACTAACAAAAAGTTTTTAATTCTCATATTGATTTACTATTCATACTTCATAAAAATACTATCGAAAATATTTAACTCCTACGACAGCTTTTGTTGATATGCGTATTGAATTATAAAATAATTTGTTAAAACAAAAATCTCTAGGAAGTAAATACATTCCTAGAGATTTAGATGTATTTAAAATTGTGTTTTATTTTAATTTTAAAACTTCACTACCTGCCATTAAGTATGCTCCGGTTCCAAAGTTTTGCCAGCTATTTGCTGAAGCAGGCTCAGGAGATGCACCAATATTTTGAACCCAACCAACTCTTCCGTCTTCATGTTGGCATTCAGCTAAAGCTTTCCAAGCTTTTTTCACTGCAGGTAAATAGGTAGCTTTATCTAACAATCCGTTGTTTATACCCCACGCAAGTGCAAATGTGTAAAATCCACTTCCACTCACTTCACCGTGTTCATATGTTTCTGGACATAATAAACTTGTATGCCATAAACCGCTTTCAGGTTGTAATTCTAATATTCTAGCAGACATTTCTTTGTAAAGATCTACATAAAAAGCTCTGTGTTCATAATCTTTAGGCATATCGTCTAAGATTAATGCTAAACCACCAAGCACCCATCCATTTCCTCTAGACCAAAATATTTTTTCCCCATTAGGCTCTTTTTTATCTTTGTCTGTACCTTTCCAAACAAAACGCATATCACGTGCAAACAAACGCTCTTCTTTATCATACAATTGATTGTAAGTTTGCATATAAAACTTATGCATTTCATCTAAATATTTAGGCTGATTTGTTTGCTTTGCGTATAAGTTAAGAACTGGAGGCGCCATAAATAAAGCATCACACCACCACCATAAAATAGTTTGGCCCATTTCATTTTTTCTGGTTCCCTGTTTCCATACATCATCTTCATATAAATGTGCATCCAAGAACTTTTTAGTAGGTTCTAAGTCCACAAAATTCTTTCTTCCGCCAGTCATATCGATATATAAATAACTATATGAAATAGCTACATCATCTGCATGATGTAATCGCTTATAGGTTTGCCAATTGTTCCAATAACCTTGGTTTTTTAAGGCTGCCATGTATATCATATCTTTCGTCGCCTTATGAGCTCTTGCTACTCCTATATAATAAGCACCTGCTGTCCAATCTGTTGGTGATATAGCAAAAATTGGATGTGCCTCTTGCCATTCTAAAGCCTTAATCATAGATGCTTCAATTTCAGATTTATCTAAAGATACCTGAGCTAATACATTTTGAGAACTGGAACAGCTAAATAGTGTAAAAACGACTAAAAGTGTAAATATTGATTTTTTCATTTTTTTGATTTTTTAATTTTTTAATTTAAACTTTGCTTCTTTATAGGTTTCCGAAGAAGTTCCTATCATTACCTTGTAATCACCTGCTTCTAAAACTTTTTCCATTTTTAGTCCCGTAAATTCTAACATTTTTGGTGTAATTTTAAATGTTACTGTTTTAGATTCACCTGGATTTAATTCAATTTTGTCAAATGCTTTTAATTCTTTATCTGGTCGTGTAACAGATCCTATTTCATCTTTAATATACATTTGAACAACTTCTTTTGCTGTTACTTTTCCTGTATTTTTTACTGAAACGCTTACTTCAATTTCGCTATTAGGAGTAATTTCGTTACTAGATAATTTTACATCAGAATACTCAAAAGAGGCATAACTTAACCCGTGACCGAACGGATACAAAGGTCCTTTTTCTAAAAACAAATATTCCTTCTTATAATTTATTTCTTTCATACTATAGTGAAACGGAATTTGCCCTATTGATCTTGGTATTGTAACAGGAGATTTTCCTGATGGTGATACCTCTCCAAATATAATTCTTGCAGTAGATTCATCTCCAAACTCACTTAAGTCCCAAGTATCTAAAATAGCATCAGCTTTTTCGGCAATTGTGTTAATTGATAATGTTCTTCTATGTTTTAAAACAACAATTACCTTTTTACCTAAAGCTGTAATTTTTTCAACCAATTCATCTTGTGGTCCAACTGGGTCAATTGTTGCTCTGTCTCCTAAAGTACTATTACTAAAATACGCTTCTTTTGAAGTAAATTTATCTCCTCCTAAAAACAATACAACCACATCAGCTTTTTTGGCAGTATTCACTAATTTTGCAATTGCCTTTGGGTCTCTATCTAATAATTTTGGAGCCCCTCCCTTTTCATTGGTTAAAGCAAAACCTCTCTCTGCAATATATTGGATATTATTACCCGTAACAGATTCAAACATTTCTTTGGTATTTTCTTTTACCAACGGTCCTAAAAGTGCTACTTTAAGTGATTTGTTTTTATTTAAAGGCAAGGCTTCATTTTCATTTTTCAATAAAATCACAGACTCTAAATCAGACTCTTTTGCTAATTCTAGAGAAGATGCGGCTCTATTTCCTTTCTTCACTGCCTCAATATCAATATAAGGATTATCAAATAATCCTAAAATAAATTTTGTGCGTAATACGCGTCTAACAGATCTATCGATTAATTTTTCTAATTCTGGATTTTTCTTTACCATTTCTGGTAAGTAAGCATACGAATCTTCGGCATATAAATCAATATCAATTCCTGCTTCTAAGCCCATTTGTGCAGCAGCTTCAGGAGATTCAGCAACTTTCATAAAATAATACAAGCGGGCAATGTCATTTGAATCTGAAACCACATAACCTTCAAATCCCCAATCGTCACGAAGTACTCCTGTAAGTAGCTCTGGATTTCCATGACTTGCAACACCGTTCAAATCTCCATGTGATGCCATAATTCCTAATGTTTTAGCCTCTTTTACAGCTGCTTCAAATGGTGGGTAAATTTCATCAATTAAAGTTCTTTCTGAAATTTCTATAGCGGCAAAGTTAGAACCACCTAATACTTGACCGTAACCTGCAAAATGTTTTGCAACTGCTCCAATATGAGTTCCATTTCCTAATCCTTCATAGTCTCCTTGTACTCCTATTATTGCATTTTTAACCATTTGTGTTGTTAAATAAGTGTCTTCTCCAAAAGCTTCACTCATACGTCCAAAACGTGGGTCTCTAACCAAATCAGCTTCAGGTGAATGACACATGTGCATACCTCGTAATCTTGCTTCTCTACCTACAACATCCCATTGTCTTCTAACCAATTCAGGGTTAAATGATGCTGCTGAAGTCATTGGGCGACCAAACTTGGTACATCCTTCAGCATCAACACCATTGTATGATTCTGTTACAAATAAAGCTGGAATACCCCATCTGTTATTTTCAATAATAAATTTTTGAAGTTCATTATTTAACTTTGCTGCTGCTACAGCATCAATATATTCTCCAGGATTTTTAATTCCCGCTATTCCAATTTTTAATTTTTCAACAACTTTGTCTGATAATTGTAATTTGCCATTTTCATCTGGTTTAACACCAATATTTGCGTGAAAAATTCGCATTTGTGCCACTTTTTCTTCTAATGACATTAAAGGTAATAAAGCTTCAACACGCTCATCTATTGACAAAGACGCATCTTTATAATCATTATTTTTTGATGAATTTTCAGTGCAGGACTGAAAAAGAATACTAAATGCTAATAAGGTTATTAAAAGTACTTTCTTCATTATTGTTTTATATTTAATTTAATTTATTTTAATTATCTATTATTTTACAAATGAAAATGATTCTATTTGTAAGTTATTCTGCTCTTGTTGTTCTATTGATATATATATGTTTTCTTTCTGTTTTAATCCACTTAAATCAATAAGAACATCTTCAATACTATTTTTGGGTTTAAATTTTATTTTTTTATTCCCAATTATTTTACCCTGTATACTTTTAATACGAATTTTAAAAGAAAACAATCCTCCTTTTGGTGTTAAAACTTTTAATTTAATTTTGGTGTATTTATTAATACCATTTATGTTTGGGTAATTTAAATAACTTTTGTTTAAAGAGGTTTCTACAACAAATCCTCCGTAAACTTCTTTTTTCACAAATCCATCTGCTTTAAAATAATCTTCGGCCTCAATTTTAGGCTGATTTGCGTTGTAATTTCCAACTCCTACACCATCGACTCTAATAGTTGCTATTTCTCCATTTTCTTTATAATGTATGTAACTAATAAAAGCATCTCTAAAATAACGATTACCGGTTTGACTCATATCACAATAGGCATAATACCATTGGTTATGCCATTGAAAAAAAGAGCCGTGACGCCCTTGTAAAAATCCGTTAGGCCAAGTCGACGCATCGTATCCTTCAGCAAAACTTTCTTTTTTTATTACGGTATCTTTATAATCGTAAGGTCCGTATAAATTTTCAGACATGGCGTAAAAACACCCCCAAGACAAATAATAGTTACCGTTGTATTTGTGTACAAATGGTTTGTCATCAGTTGGTTTTTCTAAATTCTTACCGTCAGAATTATAAGGTCCTCTTGGATTGTTTATAATTAACTTTTTTGGTTTTTCAGCAAGACTAATCATATCATCATTCAACTTTGCAATATAGTAATCCCATACTCCAAAAATTATGTAGTGTTCTCCATTATCTTCAAAAATAGACATGTCATACTCATCAGTTGGTGTTAAATCAGAAGCCAACAATGGTTTTCCTAAAGGATCTGTCCAAGGTCCTACAGGAGAATCTCCCATTACAACTCCTGATTGTTGATTTTTTTCTGAAAAATACCAATAGTATTTGCCATCCTTTTCCCCAACATCCGTTGCCCAACACCCTTGAAAACCTTCTCCTATATAGGTATCTTTTGGGTTTAAAACACTACGCTTAGTCCAGTTTACCAAATCTGGTGAAGACCAAATCCACCAATCTTCCATAATAAATGCTTTATCTTCAGCAGATCTATCATGAGATGCATACACATAAGCCGTATCATTAAAAATATGAATATGAGGGTCATTCAATCCCTTATTTGGTACAATTGGGTTTTGAGCGCTACAAAATACACCTACAAATAAAAAAAATATAATATTTAAAAAATCAGCTTTTATCATTTGTTTTCTTTTATCTTTCTAATTTGTTTATCGTTTTTTTTACTCCACAAAAAACATCCATAATTTTAGTAACAACTACTGCTTCTTGAACAGAACAAGGATTTGCATTATTCCCCAAAAAGTAGCCTACGGTTTGTTCAATCATTGGTTGTTGCACATGTTTGGGGTTTTCAAACAGATATTCTTTTTGTTTCCCTTCTACTGTTACAATAATTTTTTCTCCGTAAAAAGAAAACGAAATATCTCCTTTTTCACCATAAATAGTGCAATTATCCCGATCTTCAAAAGCATTAAAATCCCAACGTCCTTTAAATTGAACTCCATTTTTAAATAGAACTGAGCCTTTTACAACATCTACTATTGATTTATTTTTTTCTACATCAACTCCTTTAATTGTTTCAACTTCCCCAAAATAATAACACATTAAGTCTATTTGATGAGGAGCTATATCATGAAAATATCCACCACCAGAAATTTCAGAATTTAATCTCCAATTTTCATCAGTTTTAGCTATTAAGTTTGCATTTTTTGATTGACAAATTGTAATTTCAGCATTTAAAACAGTCCCAATAACATCTGCTTCTAACAGTTCTTTCACCTTAATAAACACGGGTAAAAATCTACGATAATGTGCTATAGTTACTTTACTTTTTCCATTTACAACAGCATTTGAAAGTATTTTGGCTTCATTACTGTTTAGCACCATCGGTTTTTCTAAATAGATGTTTTTTTCTGCTTCAATAACCTGCTGTGCATACGGCAAATGCGAAGATGGTGGAGTAGCAATATAAATAGCATTTGTACTTTTATCATTTATTAATTCTAAGGCATCTGTTGTCCATTTTTCTACATGATGTCTTTTCGCAAAATCTTTAAGTTTCTCTTCATTTCTGCGCATTACAGCATTTAGAAAGGAATTCTCAACATTTTGAAATGCTGGTCCACTTTTAACTTCTGCAACATCGCCACAGCCGATAATACCCCAATTAATGCTATTCTTACTCATTTAAATAAATCTCTAAAGTTTTTTCCCCATTACTACATACATATGACAATCTTCTGGAACATCTCCGTCACTATTACCAGCCATAATAATACTTTCACCTTTTTTAGCTGTTCTTTTAAATAAAGAAATTGTACGATCATCAATTTTAAAATCATCTCCTGTGTCCACATAGTCGCTTAATAAAAATTCTGGCCTTTTTACAGCATCATCATGCCCTACATAAATCACCATAGCTTCACCTGCAATAAATTGCAGTAAATCACGCGCCCAATATCCTTTATCTGAATTTGGAGTTCTAATATACTCTGCATCTACCAAATACCTTGGAATATGAGTATAATTATATTCTAAATCTGTGTGTGCTTTTTTACCCCACATTAAGGTGGTTCTTAACATTGCTTTTGAATCTCCGGTATAACTAAAATTAGTAAATAGCTTACTCTTATATTGTTCACTAGGCACATATGGCTCCATTGCTGGAGTATACGCAGGCATTGGTTCTTCTGCTATTTCACCATTATTAAACACCTGTGGAAATTCTGTTGTTAACCCATTTTTAATATTAACTAATTGTGATGTAATATCAATACTCGCTATTTCAAAACCATCTTTTGAAGCAGTAACAGTAACTTTACCTGGTGTTCGTTGTGAACGCACTGCTACTCTATTAATACCACTTTCTAGGTCTAAATACAAATTATTGGTGCTGTTTACTTTTCCGCTATTATAACCACCTCTCCAAGTTCCTTGACCTGAAATTGTAAAATCAACACGCCCTTTTTCTAACGGACATCTTTGTCCTTTTGCATCTACAACTTCAACATCAATTAATGCGATATCTGATCCATCAGCACGCCATCCATTTGCTCCTGTAATTGAAGTCAATTTTATAGCTGCTGGTTTACCTGCTGTTGTTTTAGTTTGAGAAGTACGCAGTTTATCTTCAATATATCCTTCTACTTTTATAGCTCCTTCCTGCCATGCTACATCAGAGAATTTGAATACATATCCATCTTTAGGAGTATTGTTTGTTCCTATTAACTGGTCATTTATATATAATTTAACTTCGGAGCAGTTCGAAATCACAAACATGTCTTTTGTTGTTCCTTCAGCATAATTCCAATGTCCAATTACATGAACTTGAGGCTCTGGTCTCCACATTGCTTTTAATGCATAGAAAGCTTCCTTTGGAAGTCGAACTGCATCTACTTCTCCACTAGCTCTAGTTACTTCTGTTTGTCCACGTCCTCCGTGAGTTCCGTCAGTAAAAATCCAATTAGCACCTCCACTATGGTATGCTTTTTTTCCCATTTTATTCCACCAATGATCTGCTTGTCTTACAGCATACTTTTCAGAACCAAACTTATACGTATTTTTACTAAGGTTTGGATTGTTATAAAAATTATCATCAGGAGAAAACTTGTCCCAAATACGACGCGGTGCTTCATCTCTACAGTACTCACTTTCAATTAGTGGTAAATGCGCATATTCACGCTCCCAACCTTCAGTACCAACTTCAATTGAAACATACGCTTCAGAATCCATTTTTACGTCAGCTCTTCTATTACCCATCAATCTTTTTCCATTAGGATCATAGGTATTAATAATATCTAGAATTTCTTCATAATGAGCGGCTGTTTCGGCCCAGTTTCCTCCTTCCCATATAAAGATAGATGGATGATTTCTATAATAAACAATCATATCACGGAAAGCTGCGATACGAATATCCCAAGTTTCACCTTCATCTTGCGATTCACCGCTTACACCAGGCATTAAGGTTACAAATCCGTATTTATCTCCCATAGCAATTTCTGAAGGAGAACCAGCACAATGTCCCCAGCGAATAAAATTCCCACCTGCTTCATCCATTAATTTAAATGTAAATTCGTGTAACCAATTTGGCAAAGCAGCTCCAAGACCAGCCCAACCATTGGTTGGTTTTTGTCCCCAACCATGTAATTTAGCATATTCACCATTATTCCAAAATCCGGTATCTTTATTAAAATCGAAACTACGAATACCTAGTGGTGTTTCATACGAATCAATTATTTTATCTCCTTCCTTTAATATTGATAATACCTTGTACATATATGGCTTACGCGTGTACCAACGGTTTGGGTTTTCCAAACTTATTGTTGTAGAAAAAGTAATTTGTTCACCTGCAGCAATTGTTTTTTTGTTATTTGAAACACCTACTACTTGTCCTTCATTATCAATTATTTGAGATTCAAAATTTATTGTTTTTTCTGAATCATATTCATTTTTAACTTCAGCAGTTACAAAAACATCCGCATTTTCGGCAGTGATATTTTCAGCATACACATACGTTCCAACTGTTTTTAAATTATCATATAATGGCAACGTAATATGTAAAGGATCCATCGTATGCAAATATACATTTCTATAAATTCCACCATGTGTTGGATGCCAATGTTCGTGATTCCAAACAAGAGGATCGTTATCTCTAAAGTCATCACTATTACGATCGTTATTAACTTTTACAGCTATTACATTGTCTTCTCCAAATTTAATATAAGAAGTTAAATCAAAACCAAATGGAATAAACCCTGTTTGATTTTGCCCAATATGTTTTCCATTGATATAAACATCAGCTATTTGACGTACAGATTCAAATTCGATAAATATTTTTTTACCTGCATCTTCAGCTGGTAATTTAAAATGTTTACGATACCAAACAGTTCCTCTCCATTGATTTTTTTCTCCATTATGATGCCCAAGACTTAAATCATCAAAAGTATCAACATCATTAAATGTATGTGGACAACTTACTGTATCCCAAGATTCATCATTGTAGTTAACAACCTCGGCTGCTTCAGGGTTTTCTTTTATAAATTTCCAATCTGGATTGAAATTATACTTGGTTCTGTTTCCTGTTGGTAACTCTTCTCCTTTGTAGGAAATTTTAGTTGTAGTTTCACAACTTGAAAACACCAGTATTAATACCAATAACAAATAGGTAGTAATGTATTTGATCATTTTATTTATTGTTTTTTTTATCATTCAAACATCTATTTTATTGTTCATTACGAATTTTGAAAAATATTTGATAAATATAAAACAAGATCATATTAAGGTTATCCTGTACTATATGGTATACTTAAAATAAAATATGATGAAGCTTACAAATTACTTTTAGGTGGAATTTTTATTATTTCTAGTATAGATTAACTAGTGTTTTATGATCGTTATTTTTGTATTCTCAGTAGCGTTCACTTTTGAATTTTCTATTGAAAAATCAATATAAACTTCTATCGACTTTGAATCTGTTGATTGCAGTTCTACTTGATTACTTTTTAAAGATCTCCCTTCTCCTATATATAGGTTCTGTAATTTATTATTTTCGAAAGTTAAAACGGCAAAAGACCCTTTAAAATAAATCTCTAATTGCTTATTTTCATATAGATCATTTGGTGATTGATTGATAATATATTGGATAATCTCATTTTTGTTTATTTTACTAACCACCTTAAAACCTTTAAAAACACCATTATTTTCAAGTTTTTCTACAAATTGAATTCCATTTATAGCATCTTTATCAAAAGTTGGTTCGTAAATTACAGCGAATGGATTGGTCCAAGCTTCTCCTTTTTGACGGATAACTAATGTAGGTGTCGGCAATTCATTATACGGTTCAGGTGCCTCAAAAGTTTTGGGAGCTAAAACTTTAGTGTATTCTCTGTTTTTATTTCCCATAACAAAAAGATTCATATATCCTTTTTTATTATTGAGCTCATTGATATTAAATGTTAACTTCACATCCGATTCATAAGTATTAGAAGATTGTACATCTGTAAAAAAATGCCAACCTGGATTTCTATACTTCCTATTATAGCGGTATTCAGCATTTGCATTCGCCATAAATCGATTTTCATCAGATTTCAGTTTTAAATCTTCATTTAAAAACTGCAATTCATCTCCAATATTATGATACAGGTAATCGTGATATTCATTTGGTAATTCAGATTTTGAACGAAAAACATCAACATAATACCCTGTAGTTGGTGAAGTTCTTATTAGGGCCATGGTTCGTTCTTGCGTTGCTTCAGCTTTATCGCCTTTATCGTCTAAAAAACTAGTTCTTGTAAAAGAATAATTTGGTGAAATAGCTTCTTCTAATGGCTTTGGCTCCATCATTATCAATTCTGTTGAATTCATTCCTAAACTCACCCAACCTCCTTCTCCTTGGCTTGCCCCATTTACAATCACAGAATTATGAGCGGCAAACAATCTTGAATAATTTTCATGTAAATCTGTTCTATACTTTCCGCGACCGTGATCTACTCCTAACACTTCACCTAAGCCATATAGCTCCATATCCATTCCTCCTGCATGACCATGTACCATATGCGCACCACCTACAAAACACATTAATCCGTCTTCTTCCTTTTTAGTTGAACTTAAATTACGTTGTAAAAAAACACCTGCGTGAGTAAACTGATCGGTTCTTGGCAAACTATTATTCTCAAAAGAGTAGTCTTTTGTTTTTTGGAGCCACAATAATTTAGTGGGTGTATCATACACTTTAATTGAGCCTGACCGCTGGCCTACTTTCGATCTATCATACAAACCTTCTTTAATACTTTCAGTAACCAATGGGCCAAATTTATCCGTCAATTTAATTACATCATCTTGCTTTCCTAATTGGTAAGCCATATCGTAAGAACTATAAGGCACATTAAACGCTCTGTGCCCATCTCCAAAACGAATTATTTCACCATTTGGATACCGAACACTATTCCACCTATCTAACGAAAAAGGGATTCTATAATACTTTTGCCCTAATTTTAAATTGGAATCATACTTATTGAGAATAATCAACATTCGAGTTGTATAAGCAGCTACTCCATTTGAATATTGCGAAGTTTCTGGATATACATCTCCTTCATTTTTATAATTTTCAGCAATTTCTGGCAAAGCATCTTGCTTATCCGTTCCTGCTACTAAATAATAATCTAAATATTTTTTTCTCAATGCTGAATCTTCTAAAGCCAATGCGTTTTGAACCAAACTAAAAGATTCTAACACCGACCAATTAGAACCTGTATGCCCATGTTCCACTGCTAATTCTGCATAGGTTAAAAAAACTTTTTGAGCATTTTCAATGGAAAAATTGGTAAATCCATTTTTTCCAATATCGTAGGTTTTGTTATTCTTTTTAATATAAGGCGTTATAAAATCATAAATAATTGGGATTTGAGCCCCAATAACACGCGCTTCTCTTAAATGATCCGTTGGATATAACCAACCACCATTTCCTTTGTTTTTAGATGGTTCAATTTGTAATAATCCTTCAATAAATGCGTGTAAAATAGCGACAGCACATTGTGCATATGTTTCATCTTTGGTTAAAAAATATAAGACTCCACAATCTACACCTATTTGTAAATACTTATACTGATTATACCTATCCAAATTATTTGCATCGGTAGAGTTATTGAATGTTTTTAGCGGTGGTGTTTTCCCCTTAATTTGCTTCGACCACTCAAATGGAATTTTCTTTAGAAATTCATTTGGTGATTTTTTATATAAAACAATATTGTTATCTAAGCGCTCCTTAAACTCCTTATAAAAATCTTGTGCCCAAAATTCATTCTCAATTTTACGAAGAATTTCATTGCTGTCTTTTTCTTGTACCCAAATAAAAGGCCGCTCTTTATTTTGTGCGAATGCGAAAATTATATTTCCAAAAATTAGGTTACAAACAATAATTTTAAGAAGCTTCTTCATCCAAATAATTATTACTTTTTAGTCACTAAAACAACCCAGTCTTTTTCGTACTCTGAAGGTGGTGTTCCTAGTTCAACAATTCCATTCGCTTTCACTATAGCTACTGAACCATTTTGTAAATCTCCACCGTTTCTAGGGTCGAACCATTTCACTTGAAAACTATTTCCTGAAGTTCCAACATCTAGTTTAATTTTATCGGCATTAGATTCAGTATAAACCACATAAACTTCATCTTTTTTAGCCATACAATAAGAGACTTCATCTACAGTTAGGTTATCGCTTGGTCCCATTTCCCAAAATGGAATATGGTTATTGAAAAAATTTAATGCGTGTTTATTTTGATCCCAAAACAGGTCTCTACTTCTAAAATCTTGACAGGTTAAATCTGAATTTGGACTTGCATACCCAAAATACCATTCTACTCCAAAACCTCCGGCCATTAAGGTACCCCACAAAGCTCTGGAGCGAGCATAATTATGTTCAGGGTCTTCGTCATCAGGAAGTAAAGCAACGTTGGCTTTTCCGGGTTCATCAACAGCTAATGCCCACTTTTTTCCTGTTGCATTAGATTTGTTTCGCCACTTTAATACTCTCGGATGAACATCGTTAAAATCAGGATGACTTAATTGCAAAGAAGCACCGGTTAATAAGGATTGATCACCTATTAGTTCAACATATCTATGATCTTTGTTTGGAAACGTATGAATTACCAAGTGGCTGTTATAGGCATCTATGTTAGAAACATATTCCGCAACTTTTATCACTTCTGAAATAGGTTGATTGTTTTCTTCACCTAGGTTCCAGTTCATAGCTAAGTGATGTCCAAACCTAGCAATCAATTCTCTGTAATATAATTTACCTTCAACACCAAAAACACCTTTATCCATTAAGTGATCGGTTTCTGTTTCATGAGTTTTAAAATGAAGGAACATACCTTTGGTTTCAGCATATTCAAAAATTCGCTCCCATTGTGCCAATTTAGAAACATCAAACCTTGTTTTATGAAACATGGTTTCCCAAGCTTCTTTGTTCTTCTTTTTACTAGAATATACTTCGTATTCCGGAATAGGAACTTTTAATAGATGAGGAAATATATTTCTATCATCACCATCCACATTAAATGTTAAAAATGAAAATACATTTAGTTCTTCTTTAGCTAAGTAATTAATGGCACCTAACAGGTTCTTTCCTTTGGTTTCTTTCCATAAATATGGTTTTGCATTTTCATCAAAATCTTTGGCATGAGGTTCCCATTTCTTCTGAAAACCTAAGGCGTTTGTTGAAACATCAAAATCATTATAAGCTAATAAATTTTCTGGGGCATCAACTCCAAGTTTTATAAAGTATTTTTGACTTTCAGCAAACTTTAAATAAGATTCTCCAACATATTGCAAACGGCCTTTTGCTCTATTATCAATTCCTTTTTTGTTAGAATTTACAATGGTAAATTCCCCAGTTTGTCCGTCCATAAACCCTGCACTCGCTCCATCACTAGAATCGTCAGCTACTGCAATATTTGCTCCTTTTTTAAAAGAAACATTGTAAGTCCATTCTCCATTAGCATCGGGTGTAAAACGCACTTTCCAACTATTTCCGGCTACGCTGCTAGTTTCAGCTGCATTACCGTCAGCTGCATAAAAACCAGGAATTACATATTGCTTTCCATTATTTTTAAAAGTTACATCTAAGCGATAATTTAAAAATGGATTATCTTCGGCAAGTTCACTTGTTTCTGGTCCTTGAAACTCTAATGTAATTCTATGCCACTTTTTTAATTCACCGTCAATTACAGCCTTCTTATCATCAAAACATGAATAAAAGCTAATTGTTATTAATATTAATACAAATAAACGTGTATTCATGTTTTGATCGGTTAATTAAAACGAGTTAATTTTAAGCTGAATAGTATGTTTTCCTGGTGCTAAACGTACTACATCAAAAGCTGATGGTACTTTTTCACCATTGTGAATAAAATCTTTTCCTTCTATATCATTTAAAGAAAATTCAGCTACCATATTTGCAGGTATCTCAATTTCATATGTTTGAAGTCTAGCGCCATTGTACTTATAAGTTGCTTTAATAGTACCTCTTACGGTTGGTACTTTAATTGAACTTGATCTTAATTTACTCATTTGAGGTTTAATAGTTGCTATACCAAACCCAGGTGTTTTTGGTTTAATTCCCCATAACCCTCTAGGAATAACATTTGCTGGTGCCGCACCCCAAGCGTGATTCCAATCTAAGTTTACTTTATATTCATAATCCCAAGCTTCTAATGTAATTGTAGATCCTACACGAATCATATTGTACCAACTTCTTTTTGCTTTACTAGCTAATAATTCAAGGGCATAATCTTCTTCACCTGCATTGTATAAGCCATCCATTAAAAATTGTGCTCCGTAAACACTACAAGCCATACCTCTAGATTTTACGTAATCTAATACAGATTGATAATGTTCTTGAGGAACCAACCCAAAAGCTAAAGGCATCATATTTGCGTGTAAAGATGCGTGGTCTGTACCAATTCCATCTACATAAACACCTTTTTCTTTATTAAACATTTGTTCATTCACTGCTTTTTTAGCTTTTGCAGCTCTATATTCAAAATCTAATGCTTCTTGCGTTTTCCCTAATAATTTAGCAAACTCAGCCATAATTTTCATATTTTCATAAAAAAAGGCATTGATTACTGTACTGTAAGGCTTAAATACAAATCCATCACGCTCTCCTTTAGTTTTACTACCTGCAAAATTCTTTGAAGGCCAATCTACTATGTCTGTTAATGGTTTTTTGTATCCATCAGGGAAACCTAACTTCCTCATAAATTCCTTATCAACCTTAGTAGACGTAATTAAACCATCTTCATTAGATAATTCAAATAAAGATTTATGTTTTAATGCCTCATAATAACGCTCAATTAATTCGGTGTTACCTGTATACATATAATCTGCATAGATTAATAAAGGTACGTGTTGCTGCCATTCTGTTGGCCAAGTTGGGTGTTGCATAAAATACTCAATGGTACGTCTTGCCATTGCATATTCTCTATCAGTAGTATAATGACTTAATTGATTTAAGTACGCATCTGCTTCATAAGGAATACGCTCTCTATCTCCATCAACATATAATCCATTAAAAGTTGTTGCTTTTATAGAGTATTTTGACAAATCCCAAACCTGATTTAAAATATCATTATTACTTGTAAAACTACTTGCATCTTCATCCCAATAGGTATTAAAAGCTAATTGTGTAAAATCTTCAGCTTTTAACTCTCCTTGAAAGCCTTCAATTTCTGCATATCTGTATGGAACTAATGGTGGAAAACCATCTGGTAAAGGAATTGCTTTATTTGGTCTTGTATTTCTCTCGTCGGTTTGCACCTTTATTTGGTATTCTGTTTTACCTGGTTTTACATCTACCTTTAACTCTTGGTAACGAATATTACTTTTCTTTGGTACAACTCTATTTACATTGCCATTATCATCTAACATTTCACCAACTCGAACAGTAATTGTATGTGGTGTTTTAGCATTGTAAGTAAAATTTAAAGTTGCAAAAGCGGCTTTTCCAAAATCGATGAAATAGAAATCACCTCTTTTTTCAAAATTTACAGGTTTAATTTTATTTTCTATAAATTTATTTTCTGTAGAAATAATATAGCTATCACTTTTCCCTGTAGTGAATTTTTGAGGTTCAGAATAGTCAACTAATCTATTAGCTTCATCCCAAATTCTAACTTTCCAATAGTATGTTTTTCCGACTTCCAATGGTTCCCCTTGGTATTCAACATCAGTTGATTTACTTGAACTTACACGTTTACTATCCCAAACGTCTCCATTATTAGCGTTAATAATTTCTTTTGTTGAAGCTACTAATATCTGGTATGCTCCTTGAAAATTAGATTCAATTGGCACATTCCAACCAAATTCAGGTTTTAAATCAAAAATCTCAACATCAGTTTCTGGTTCTCTAATTAATTCAACTGTTAAATTTGTAGGTGGATTTCTATATTTATCGCTATTTTTCTTAATAAGTTCATCTAATTTTAAACGTAAATTATCCGCAACTTTTTTATACCTTTTACTTCCTATTAAATTTTTTGTTTCATTAGGATCTTTTTCTAAATTATAAAGTTCTTCAATAGTTTTATCGTTTACATATCTAAAATATTTCCATTCTTTAGTTCTTACACCTTCACTTGGTGGAATTTCACTAAAATCCCAAAGATGTTCTATAAGAATGGTATCTCTTTCTATTGATTTTTTCTCACCCTTAACTATTGGCATTAAACTTTTACCTTGCCATTCATCGGGTACGTCTATCCCTGCAATATCAGCAATGGTCGAAGTAACATCTATATTCAACGCCATTTCATCTACATCTTTATGATTGTTTACTCTTGGATCGTAAATAATTAGCGGTACACGAATAGAGTTGTCATACATTAGCCATTTACCAGCTAATTGACGTTCTCCTTGAAAATATCCGTTATCACCCATTACAATGATTACGGTATTTTTATCCAAACCTTTTTCTTTTAATTTCTCACGTATTTTAGCAATTTCTAAATCAACTCCAGAAATCATTCTATAATACCCTTTCATACTATGTTGGTATTTTTCAGGAGTATCATAACGCCAAGTCCAACGCAACCTACTAAATCCGTCTTTAACTATTTGAGGTTGTGCTTCAAAATACTTATCCTCGGCTAATTTCGGCCCCGGAATTGTCGCTTCTGTTAATAATTTATCTGTGGTACCTTGCCAAAAATATTGTTCAACAGCTCCGTCATGTGCGTGTGGTGCACTAAAACTTAATGATAAAAGGAATGGTTTTTCTTTAGATGAATTCTCAATAAAATCTAAGGCTTTTTGTCCAGTATATCGTGTTAAATGTACCGTATCTTTATCAATTGTTTTATAATAATACCCTCTTTTGTCTTTGTACCTGTTATTTCTATCATATGATTCATAATCGTCAAATTGCTTATCTAAATCATCGTATTTAGCTCCAAATTTCCCGTAAAACCCAGTATAATATCCATTATTTCTAAGTAACAACGGGTACGCATTGTTCATATACTCAGTTCTTAAATTTCCTGTTTGAAAATCATAGTTATGCGTACGCTCATGTAAACCTGTCCAAATAGATGATCTACTTGCTGAACAAATTGGTGTGGTTACTATAGCGTTATGAAAATAAGATCCACCCTTTGCCAAAGCATCCATCTCTGGAGTTTCTACATATTTATTTCCGGCATAACCAATTGCATCAAAGCGTTGATCATCAGTTAAAATAAAAATAATATTTGGTTTGTTTTTATCTCCTCCTTTCTCTTGAGATAACACCTGTTTATAACAAGTTAGAGACAATAAAATTCCTAATAAAAAATTGAATTTTCGCATATAAATAATAGATTATGTATGTGTATTTATGTTTAAATATAATTGATTATAAAATTAAAATTAATTAAAGTTCATTACATCCTGCACTATCCTGCAAACTAAATTTAGAATAAAATATTCTTTAACAAAATATATTTTGTTAAAGAATATTAACCAAACTCAATCAAATCATTAATAATCTTACTATATAGTCACTGCATCTTATAAAAGCTATAATTAAATTATCTATTTTATTAACAACAGTAATACAAATTAAGTAATTACATTTCAATAAACTATCTTGTACAATCCTGATATTATGCTGTTATTATCCAATCTTAAAATTATAGTATAATTATTAACACAATAAAACATATATCATATCTACATTATAAGGTAAGGAGTTTAAAAACTTAACTCAATTAAAAAAGCTAAGTTCAAATTAACATTTTGAACAATAGTTGTTTATACTCAAGCCATACGTTATTTGAAGCAAAAGCGATGGCTGTTACTGCTGCCATCTTACTGGTTGAGTTCTTTATCTTTTCAAGTACCAAGAACCAATTCAAATAATTTTGAATTTTTTGTAGCTACACCATTAAAAGAATCCATAAATCTTCTCAATCTCATATCCATATTTATTCACATTTTGCACGTGATATACTTTATCCACAGTTCGTTACCCTTTTGATGTGTTGAATTTTTTGTGGATAATTGTATTGTCTTTTGCAAATGCACCATAGCTTCTATGACTGTAACTACAAATTACATCTGCCTTATCTAGTTTACCTTTAAGTATATTGTCTAAATCTTGTTTACTAATAAGACCTATTGTAACTACTTTAAAATCTTTGTTTCCAACTCTGTCGCAAGTTGCTACTACAACAACTTTCCCTTCACTTATGCCTGCTTTACTTGCCTTTTCACCTCGCTTTTTTGGTTTTCTATCCAAATGGAGATTTCCTTTTTATGAATAAACAAAAAATAAATCATCACTCTCTACAATCCCTTGAAATTCGTCTACAGATTCACTAGAAAATGAAGTGAGAAGTTTATAATGCCAATCAAAAGATATTTGAATAGATATTTCTGTTTCTTTTGCACTTTTTCTAATACTACAACCTGATAACAAGCAATATAGATAACGATTTAACCTCTCCTTCTTTTTTATATTATACCCCCCCTGTAGTTTCGTTAAAATTCTTCTTACAACCATTACAAAAATAACGTTGAACACCTTTGAGTTTGTCATTGGCTCGAACATGTTTGTCTTTACAATGTTGACACTTAAAGCTCTAATATGTCCAACATCTTTCACTTTACTCTCTTGTAAAGATAAAGACAATAATGAGGATACAATTTCTTGTTGAATTGATTCTGAACTGTTAACAAAAAAATCTCTAAAATCTGATGGAATAATATCTATAGTATAGTTTGTCAAGAATAATACATTGTCAATTGGTATATTTCTATTTCTAACAATTCTTTTGTTATCATTTTTAGTCACTTACTTTTCAACACAACAATTTAAATTTACGAAAGGTACTGAACCTTTAAAAGACTCTTTAATAGTTAATAATCCTAAAAAAGCAACAGGAAATTTTTTAATTTCATTTCAATTTACAATTGTTATTATGTTATTAATTGCAGTTTTAATTGTTGCACGTCAAAACAGCTTTTTACTGAATTCTGAACTCGGGTTTGATTCTGAAAATATAATTACACTGCAAGCTGATGGTGAATTTCTTAACAACGAATTGTTACCATTTAAACAAGATTTACAACAACTTGCAGAAATTCAATCAGTAAGTTTATCTAGCCAAAAAATTGGTAATGGAATCACCGGAAATGGTTATAGAATTGGCGACGAAGAAGAAATCTCTATGTTAAATGCCTTATATACCGATGCCGACTTTTTGGAGTGTTTTAATATTGAATTACTTTCAGGAAGAAATTTTAAAATGAATAGCAATTTCGACAAAAATGCTATTTTAATAAATGAACAATTAGCGAAAAAATCTGGTTGGGACAATCCATTAAACAAATTTATACATAGAGATGGAGATCTAGAAGTAATAGGTGTTGTGCAAGATTTCAATTTTGCATCTTTAGAAAATGCCGTACAACCAATGCTTATTATGTCAAACCCTAATTGGGATGGATGGGGGTATACTACGGTTAATATTAGATTTCAATCATCTGACATTCAAAATTTAATAACTGAAATTGACAAACTTTGGAAGGAAAGATTTCCTGAAACACCATTTGAAGTTTCTTTTCTAGACGATTTATTGGTTTCGAACTACAAATCGTTTATTGCACAACAGAAAATTATTAGTTTTTTCAGTTTTATTGCAATATTAATAGCTGTAATTGGACTGTTAGGATTAACCTTTTTTACTGCACGCACTCGAGTAAAAGAAATAGGTATTAGAAAAGTAAATGGAGCAACAATAAAAGATATTTTAATACTCTTAAACAAAGATTTTATAAAATGGGTTGCATTGGCATTTATTATTGCAGTTCCAACTTCTTGGTTTGTTATGAATAAATGGCTGGAAAATTTCGCTTATAAAACTTCTATCGATTGGTGGATTTTTGCATTATCTGGAATTATTGCCTTTAAAATAGCCATAATAACAGTGAGCTTGCAGAGTTTTAAAGCTGCAAATAATAATCCTGTGAAAGCATTAAGAAACGAATAATTTTAATTTCTAAAAAAATAAATTATAATGATATTACAACTTAACAACATTTTTAAATGGGTAAACTCTGGAGGTCAACGTATCTTTTTGTTAAAAGACATTGACCTAGAAGTTAAAGAAGGAGAATTTATCTCTGTAATGGGGCCGTCAGGTTCAGGAAAATCAACTTTATTAAATATTATTGGAATGCTCGATAATTTTAATGAAGGTGCTTATAATTTTTTAGATGAACCTATTCACAAATTAAAAGAAAAACACCGAGCTAATATTTATAAACAATACATTGGTTTTGTATTTCAAGCATATCATTTAATTGACGAATTAACGGTTTATGAAAATTTAGAGATGCCACTTTTATATAAAAAAATTAGTGCTTCAGAAAGAAAAGCACTAGTAGCAGATATGTTAGATCGTTTTAATATTGTAGGTAAAAAAGATCTCTTCCCTACGCAACTTAGTGGTGGGCAACAACAATTGGTCGGAATTGCAAGAGCTTTAATAACAAAACCTAAACTTATTTTAGCTGATGAGCCTACTGGTAATCTAAATTCAAAACAAGGTGAAGAAATTATGGAACTCTTTAAGCAATTAAATAATGAAGGTGTCACTATTATTCAAGTTACCCATTCAGAAAAAAATGCTACGTATGGATCTCGTATTATTAATCTTTTAGATGGGAGAATTATATAATTTAAAATTTCTTGTTTTTTTTCTGCTTTAACTGTTATCATTAAAACTAATTAATCGGTCAGTTATAAATATCTTTATTTTTTTTAATTTAAAATACAATTTTTATGAAAAGAAGTTTAAATTATTTCATTTTCTTGTTTTTTTTAACCTCAAATGCTTTTTCACAAATTGAAGTAGATTCAATAACATTTAAAAAATCTTTAAACTACGGTAAATCTGTAGCCGTTTTTGGAGGTTCTGTTTCAGTTATACCAGCGAGCGATAGTGCAAAAATACTATGGAAAAAACACTTAGGAATGACTATTACTAATTATGGAGTACCAGGTGAAGGATTTTCTTCTTTACAAGGAAAATCTATGCAGCAACAAGTTGATGAAGCAGGTGTATTTGATATTTATATTCTTTGGGCATCAACAAATGATTATACTAATAAAAGAGACATCGGAAACTACACTGATTACACAGATCTTGATGGCTATGATGAAAATAAAAGAATAACTCAAGCTGGAGGAATTAACTATTGTATTAATAAAATATATGATATAAACCCAAAAGCTACGATATACTTTTTTACATCTAGCAAAGCTTTTAATGATAGAGGTGCTTATGATCCATTTTACAAACAGGGAATGATTAAATACGTTGAAATGCAAAAAATGATTTGTGAATTACATGGGATACAATTTCTTGATCAGTTCACTTTAGGTGGTTTTAATATATACAATAATGGTTTATACTATTATGACCCTATCCATATGAATCCATTGGGTTACAAAAAGATTGGTGAACTACAAGTTTCTTTTTTAGCTTTCCCTTAGTTAATTTTCATTAGTAAACTATAAATATTCATCTATCAAGAGTTATTACATCTTCCATAAGTTAAACTTTTTTCAAGTTGAACAACTTCTTAATGTTTACTCCCGAACCTAAAAAAAAAGATTCGAACCCCCGGAGATTATTAATTATATGTTAAATTTTAAAAACAAATATTTTTTTATTAACACAAAGTTAAAATCAACCAATTTTCACTCAAAAAAATTAAAATCAACCTAAAATACGCCTTAAAAATCTATCAATCAACACATTAACAATTCGGTGTGTAATTCGGTGCGTAATCAATATAAATAAAGATATTACAGCCTGATTATCAATACATTAAAATCATAGTTCCCGTTCCTCTTTCTCCGCGAAAGCCTTATAATTTATTAATTATAGGGCTTTTTTTTTAAGTCAATCCTTCCTATAATACTTAAAGTATATTTTCAAACCTAACATATATATACTTTAAAAACTAACTTATTAAGTATTCTACCTTTTACTATAATAAAAAATCACACCCTTAAATACCTTTAAAAATAGTAAATTAACAAAAATAATTAAATAAAAAAACTACTTTTAAAATATTAACAGAATGAATTAAACTTAATTTTAAAGTTTATTATTGTTATAAATTTTATGTAAAATAGGAATAAAAATTTACTAAATATTCAAAAATAATACACACATATATAAAACCAACTATATATTTCTGCACATAATAAAGGTAATATTTGATTTGTTTAAGATAATTATGGGGATTATAGGAATTACAACAATCTATAATTTTATCCAAATAAATAAAATACAGTTTTCTGCTTTAGCGTCAACAAAAAAATATCAAAATATGAAAATCATTAAAATTGAAACCTTTGTTCTAAAAGATAAACTATCTAAAAGTTTTTTCTTTTCACAATGGGAATATTCTGAAAGATGCATCTGTGTTGTAAAGGTTACTGCTTCCGATGGAACATATGGATGGGGAGAAGGATATGGGCCTGCAACTATTTTAGAAGAAGGTATTAAAATAATTGCACCGCATGTAATTGGAAAAAATCCTTTAGAAAATGAAGTAATCTGGAATCATATGTATCGTAAAACTTTAGATTATGCCAGACGTGGAATTTTAGTTGCCTCTTTAAGTGCTATCGATATTGCTATTTGGGATTTAAAAGGTAAAATTTTAGGCTTACCTATTTCAACATTATTAGGAGGGTCTCATAGATCTAAAATTAGACCTTATGCTACTGGACTTTACTTTACAAACTATGAAAATCCTGCAGAAGGTCTAGTTGAAGAAGCTAAATCATACGTAAAACAAGGCTTTAAAGCTATGAAAATGAAAGTTGGATTAGGAATAAAGCAAGATATAGAAATAGTAAAAAGTATTCGTGAAGCAATAGGCCCAGATATTAGCCTAATGGTAGATTCTAACCACGCTTATACATTAAGAGAAGCAATAGAACTATCTAGAAAAATTGAAAAATATGATATCGGTTGGTTTGAAGAGCCTATTTCTCCTGAATTTTATGAACAATCTAAAGAATTAAGAAGTAAAACAACCATCCCTATTTCAGGAGGAGAATGCGAATATTTGAGATTTGGTTTTCAACAATTAATTAAAAATAAGGCTGTAGATATAATTCAACCAGATATTTGTGCTAGCGGTGGTTTAACTGAAGCTAAACGAATCTCTGCAATTGCTAGCGCAAACGGAATTGATATAATTCCTCATACTTGGGGAACTTCAATAGGAATTCATGTAGCTTTACATTTTATTTCTAATTTAGAATCAATTCCAGGAAGAATGAATCAACCAGAATTTTTAATGGAATACGATCAAACAGAAAATGGATTAAGAGATAAATTAACCTTCCCTAAAATTGAAATGAAAAATGGCCTAATCGATGTACCTAATAGACCTGGTCTAGGAATTGATATTGACGAAAAGATTTTACATAAATTTTCAATTACAAAAAATTTAGCAGAAAGTTCAATTATTTAAAACATACAGATATGAAAACTCAAAATTTTGGTTATAAAAAATTATATATTGACGGACAATTAGTTGATGCTGTTAGTGGAGAAAAAGCAGATGTAATATGCCCAGCCACTGGTGAAGTAATAGCACAAGTAGCTAAAGCAAGTAAAGCTGATGCAGAAAAAGCTTTAATTTCTGCTCAAAAAGGTTTTAAATATTGGTCTAAACTTTCACTTACAGAAAGAACTGCATGGATGACTAAACTCCGTTCTGCCATTTTAGAAAAAGAACATGAATTAAGAACTGCAATGGTTCATGAAATGGGTAAAACCTACGCTGGTGCTTATGAAGACATTGAAGCTGTAGTTAATGCTTTAGAATGGTACCCTGCAGCAATGAAAAATATGAGAGAAGAACAAATACCAGATTATGAGAACACACATACTCATAAAATGATTTCTAAACCTGCTGGTGTTGCTGTAGCATATTTAGCTTGGAATTTTCCTTTACTAAATGTAGGCTTTAAATTAGGCCCTGCCCTAGCTGCCGGATGTTCAATAATTATAAAACCTTCAATGCTATCTCCTTTATCAACTTATATGATTGGAGAAATATTAAACAGCATTAATTTCCCTGCAGGAGTTGTAAATATTGTTGCAGGCTCTAGCAAAGAAGTTGCTATACCTATGACAACTAGTAAAATTCCAGCTGTTTTAACAATGATTGGTTCTACTGCAACTGGTCAAAAAGTTATAGCAGACAGTGTTACTTCTATAAAAAAATTAGGAATGGAATTGGGCGGAAATGCTCCATTTATAATCTTTGAAGATGCTGATTTTGATACAGCGTTAGATTTAGCTATTGGATTAAAATTTGGTAATTCTGGCCAAGTTTGTGTAGCTGCAAATAGAATTTTTGTTCATAAAAATATCTATGAAAAATTTATGAAAGCTTATGTAAAAAGAGCTTCTGAATTAAAATTAGGCTTCGGAACTAAAGAAAATCCAGAGGTCTTTATGGGGCCAGTTGTTACTCGATCAGACAGAGATAGAATGTTTAATTTGGTTGAAGATGCTGTAAGTAAAGGAGCTAAATTAGAATATGGTGGAAAAATCCCTGAAGGATTTCCTGAAAAAGGAAACTGGATTGAACCTACTATCGTTTCAAATATAACTCCAGATATGGATCTTTTCAGAAAAGAAACTTTTGGTCCAGTTGCAGCAATTATGAGTTTCGAAACTGATGATGAAGTACTAGAATTAGCTAATGATACCGAATTTGGATTAGCATCTTACATTTTTACAAATAACCATAAAAGAATAGAGCGTTTTACTGAAGAATTAGAATTTGGTGAAATTCAAATTAATGGTGTTAAATATGCTATTTATCTACCGCATGGCGGTTTTAAAAATAGTGGAATTGGTCATGATTGCTCGCACTTAGCCTTAGATGATTATTTAGTAAAAAAACGAATTTCAACTGCTCTCTAACTAGTTATAAATATATATTGAATACTTAACACTCTAAGTATTCAATATATTTTAAGTTTAAAATTTAAAAATACAACTAAAACATAATATACTATGGAATCTATGTTTCTCCCTTTTTTATTAGTAATTTTTGCAAGTATTTTTCAAGGATCATTTGGCCTTGGAATGAAATTTATGAATCCTTTAAAATGGGAAGCTTGGTGGTTAGTGCATTCAATTTTTGCAATGATATTAATTCCTACTTTATGGGCTTATTTTGTAACCCCAGATTTATATAATGTTGTTACTAGCGCACCTACTGAAGACATATTAAAAGCAATGGCTTTTGGTGCATTATGGGGAATTGGTGGAATTATGTTTGGAAAAAGTGTTCCCTATATTGGTATTTCTTTAACGTATGGAATTGTAATGGGTGTTTGTGCAGCTGCAGGAGGTTTAATTCCTTTATTTACTGCCACCGATGTTGAATATCAAAAAATGGCACCTGCACTACCTTATATTTTAGGCGGTGTTACTATTATGTTAATTGGTGTTGCTATTACAGCTTATGCAGGTGTTAAAAAAGATAAAATTAAAAGTATTACCAAAACTACTGGTGAAAAAGTAAATTTAAAACTAGGATTAATTATAGCTATTATAAGTGGTTTCTTATCCGCTTTTTTAGCTATTGGGTTCACCGCAGGAAGTGCTATAGGAGATTTAGCTCAAAATGCCGGAGCAATTTCCCGTAATAGTAGTCTAGCTATTTGGGTAGTAGTACTTTGGGGAGGGTTTGCTATTAATGCTGGTTATGCTGTATTCTTATTATTTAAAAACAACACATGGAGTTCATTTACCACTCCTAATTCAGGTAAAGCCTATATGTGGTCTATTATTGCTGGTATACTTTGGTTTGGCGCTTTAGGTATTTACGGACAAGGAGCAACACTTATGGGTAGCCTAGGAGATGTAATTGCTTGGCCAATTATGCTAGGCCTTTCTCTAATTGTTGGAAACATTTGGTCTTATTTAAATAAAGAATGGGAAGGTGCTAAAAAACCTTTTTACACAATGTTATTTGGTGTATTTGTAATTATTGTTGCAGTTGTAGTAATGGGGTATTCTTAGTATAAAAATATTGAATAATAACACTTAATACTATAACTAGAATTTGTCTTTTCAATAATCTTAATATTATGAAACATTTAAAAACTATTTTATTATCTGCACTTGTTATATTAACTATTCAACTTACAAATGCACAAAAAAAACCTAATATTGTTATGTTGTTTTCAGATGATGCAGGTTATGCAGATTTTGGATTTCAAGGAAGTAAAACAATGATCACTCCAAATTTAAACAAATTAGCTCAAGAAGGAGTTTTATTTAATCAGGCTTACGTTACAGATCCCACTTGCGGACCATCTAGAGCAGGATTAATGACCGGAAAATATCAACAAAGGTTTGGGTTTGAAGAAAATAATGTTCCGGGCTACATGAGTGCTGTTTCTGGTGCTGATGGTGATGAAATGGGGGTCCCTATTGAAGAAACATTATTAGCAGAATATTTAAAAGAGCAAGGTTACGCAACTGCTTTTTATGGTAAATGGCATTTAGGAGGTGCAGATCGCTTCCACCCTACCAAAAGAGGTTTTGATGAGTTTTATGGTTTTAGAGGCGGAGCCAGAAGTTATTTTGCTTATTCAAAAGAACCTGCAAGTAAATTAGATTTAATGGAAAGAGGGTTTCGAAACTTTGTGGAACCTGAAAAATATTTGACTGATGTTTTAGCCGATGAAGCTTTAAAATTTATAGAAAAAAATGCCAAAAATGAACAACCTTTTTTTGCTTTTGTATCTTTTAATGCTGTACATACCCCAATGGATGCAACTCCTGAAGATTTAGCTAAATTTCCTAACTTAGAGGGTAAACGAAAAGTTGTAGCTGCTATGACCTTAGCTCTTGATAGAGCTTCTGGAAAAATATTAGACAAATTAAAAGAACTAGGTATTGATGACAACACACTTGTGGTCTATACAAACGATAATGGTGGACCAACCGACAAAAATGCATCAAGTAATTTACCTTTAAGCGGAACAAAATCGAATCATTTAGAAGGTGGTATTCGAGTACCTTTTATAATGAAATGGCCTGGAAAATTAAAACCAAGTACAACTTATAATTCTCCAATTAGCACACTTGACTTACTACCTACATTTTATGCTGCTGCTGGTGGAGATCCTAAATCTATAAAAGATATTGATGGTGTTAATTTACTTCCATATATTAACAATCAAATTAATTCTAAACCTCATGAAGCGTTATTTTGGAAAAAAGACACAAGGGCCTGTATTAGAAAAGGAGATTGGAAATTAATACGTTTTCCAGATAGACCAGCAGAACTTTATTATATTCCTAATGATATAAAAGAACAAACAGATTTAGCTGCTAGTTATCCAAAAATAGTAAGACAACTTTTTAAAGAACTTTTTGAATGGGAATCTACTCTAGAACGCCCACGATGGTTATTAAAAAGAGAGTTCGAAAATTTTGATATTGATAGAATGGATAAATACAAAGCTAGACCAAAACACATAATGAATTAACGCTTTATTAACTGCCTTAAAAGTAAAATTTACACCAAATACAATTAACATTAGATTCTCTTAGAAATGACTTCATACATTTCTTAAATCTAAGATTAACAAATTCCAGTTTTAAAAAAAAATTGCGGAATACGTTTAAATAACCTAAAAAAGTTAATTGGTTTAAAATAAAAAATTTCATCACTTTTAAGGCAGTTTTAATTTTAAAACCATACGCCTAAAGCCCAAATAAATTTCATATTAAACTGGTTTTTTTATCTAATTCTTATAAAACTTACCATTAAGTTACTTCCTTATTTAACAATTTATCATTCACCTTTTCAAACAACTACCCTTAATTAAAATAGAATATGTTAAGGGTAAAATAGAATAAGTAAGAGATAATTTATAGAAATTTAATAGATCTCAAAATCGTTTTCTTTGTTAACAATCTATAACTCATAAAAACATATAATTATATGATTTTAAAAAAACAAAATCTTAATCAAACAAATTAAAATTAATCAGATGAAAATAACAAAAATATTAGTATCCAAAAAAGTAATAGCCAGATATATGCTATTATCCTTATTTGTATTTTTCTGCAATTTTAATTCACATGCACAAAATATAACTGTGCAAGGAATTGTAACAAGTTCGGATGATGGTTTACCAATACCAGGAGCTACAGTTTTAGTAAAAGGAACTACAATTGGAACCTCAACTAATTTTGATGGAGAATATTCAATAAAAGCAAAAAAAGGAGCTGAATTAATATTTAGTTTTCTTGGAATGGAAAGCAGAACTATTAAAGTAACCGGAAAACAACTAAATGTTGTATTAACTTCAAATATTGAAAGTTTAACAGAAGTTGTTGTAATAGGATATGGTACTGTTTCTAAAAAAGAATTAACTGGAGCTGTAGCTCAAGTACAATCTGAAGCATTAGAAAAAATATCTACATCAGATTTAGCAACTGCATTACAAGGTCAAGCAGCTGGAGTAAACATCATTAGCTCGTCTACGCCTGGTGGATCGGCAGAAATTTTAATTAGAGGTATTACTACATTAGGAGATAACACCCCTCTATATGTAGTAGATGGTATTATTCAAGAAAGTGATCCAAGAATTCCTCCTTCAGACATTGAAACTATTGATATTTTAAAAGATGCTGCCTCAACAGCTATTTATGGGTCACGTGGTGCAACTGGAGTTATTTTAATAACAACAAAGCAAGGTAAAGAGGGATCTTTACTGGTTAGAACAAATGTAAGTTATGCTATTCAGCATAGAAATGCAGCAATTCCATTAATGAACTCTGTAGAACAAACCTATTTTGATTTGGTTGTAAAACGTAATGTTGGTGGATTTTTTGATGAAGAATCAGCTTCAAGTTTAGAAATTGTAAAAAATCCTTATTCATTTCAAAATGAAACAGATTTAAATAGTTTAATTTTTCCAAGCAATAATGCACCCGTTCAAAACTATAATACAAACATATCAGGAGGTACAAAAGACATCACTTACAATGTTTCTGTTGGATTTTTTCAACAAGATGGCTTACAATTAAATTCTTCATATGAACGTTTTAACACACGTGCAAATACAGTTTACACTAAAAATAAATTAAGAATTCAAACAAGTGTTGGTTTATCTATTGACAACAGAGAAATTCCTCAAAACTTTTTGCTTTCACAAGCTATTGTATACAATCCAACTCAAAATGGTTTAGACCCTAGTAATTTTTCAACTTTAGACGGAGGTTCTGGTGATGATGTAAATAGGTTAGGATGGGTTTTAGAGAGTTTAAGAACAGAACAAAATGTAAAAGCTGTTAGAACAAATGCTTCTTTTAGAATTAACTATAAAATTTCTAAAAACTTAAGCATTGCTTCAAACACAGGGCTTACTACTCAAAACACTTATGGAAGTGAGTATAGACCCTACCAAGCAATTTACAGTACTGAAGGTAAACTTCAAACTAATCCAAACACAAGCTATATTAGAAGAAGCAGTGGCTATAGAACATCATTAAGCTCAGATGCTGGTCTTACGTTTCAAAAACAATTAAATAACCATAAACTTACACTTACAGCATTTGCTACAATTGAAAAATATAAAAATGAACAATTTAGCGCAGAAAGAACCGGTGCTACTGACCCTGACGGAAGAGTGCTAGATAGAGCAACTGGTGAACAAACTGTAAGCTCTGGTTTTGACTATACCGACACAAGAATTGGTACTATTGGAAGACTTCAATACGACTATAAAGGGAAATATTTATTTAGCTCAAGTGTTCGTAGAGATGGTTCCTCTAAATTCCCTTCAGACAATCAATGGGGTGTTTTCCCTTCTGTTTCTCTAGCTTGGAATATATCTGATGAAGGTTTTTGGGAATCACTTAAAGGGACTGCTAATAATTTTAAACTAAGACTTTCTCATGGTTCAGTAGGTAATGACAGAATTGGTTCGTACGAATTTTCACCTGGAATTGAACAAAACCTAAATTATGTAGGTTATGATGGAACTAATGAAACCTTAAATTTAGGAGCATCACAAACTTCTTACGCAAATGAACTTTTAAAATGGGAAACTACTACTACTTCAAACATTGGTATAGATTTAGGTTTCTTAAAAAATAAATTAACCATTACTGCTGAATACTATTATGCTAAAAAGAAAGATATGTTATTCCCGGTGTTTTTACCACTATCAGCAGGTGGAGGAAACAATGCCTCTGTAACATTAAATGTTGGTAATATGACCAATACTGGTGCTGAAATATCTGCTCAATATAAAGGCCATACCGGTAAAGTAAATTGGAACATGAGTGCTAATTTCTCAACAAACACTAATGAAATTACTAAAATTAATGGAGATACTGAATTTTTATTTACTAATGATTTTGGGCTAGTAAATAGAGCTCCAACCCAATCAAGAGTAACGGCTTTAGCCGTAGGACGAGAAGCAGGAGCATTTTACTTGTGGACAACAAATGGTATTGTTGATACAGAAGAAAAACTAGCCGAATATCAAAAAATAGATAGTGGAGCTCGTATGGGTGATACTATGTTTAATGATAACAATAATGATGGTATTTTAGATGATAATGATAGAGTGTATAGCGGAAGTGGTTTACCTGAATATGAAATAGGTTATACTTTTAATGCAAACTACAAAAATTTTGATTTCTCTATGAACTGGTATGCTGCATTAGGCCAAGAAATAATGAATGGGTTTAACGCTTGGGCTTTTGGTTTTGGCAGACATAAAGATCAAATTTATCAATGGTCAGAGGCCAACCCTGTAACTTCTATCCCAGCATATCGAGAAGATATGAGAACACATAATAATTTTATTGGGTATAGCGATTTATGGTTAGAAGATGGATCATATTTACGTTTAAAACAAATTTCTTTAGGATACAGTCTTCCTAAAAAAACTATAAATAAACTTGGTGTAAACAGAATTAGAGTATACCTAAGTGCTCAAAACCCATTAACAATTACAAAATATTCTGGATACAATCCAGAAGTTGGAGGAGGTATTGCTGCAAGAGGACTAGACAAAGGTACTGGACCAACATCTGCACAATATTTGATTGGGTTAAATTTTAATTTTTAAGACATTATAATTATGAAAAATATAAATTTTAAATATTTACTATTAATAATTTCAGTAAGCCTTTTAACTTCCTGTGATACGAATGATTTTTTAGAGGAAATCAATCCCAATGAAATTGCAAAAGACAATTATTGGAGAAATTTAGATGAAACTGGTGCTGGTTTAAATGCAACCTATAAAGTACTTAATAATCTTTCTATTCTTAATATAAATTTAGAAGCCTTAAGAGCTGATATGGGATACCCTGGTTATGGAAGACCAGTACCTAATAAAACAGAAGAATTTTATAATCAAACGTATAACGTAAGCTCTACATCATTATCTGATAAATGGCAAGCATTATATCAAGGAATTTTTAGAGCAAACCAAGTTATTGGAGCGCTTGAAGATTTAGAAGGTACAGTTGAAACTGAGGAATGGACTTCACAAATGGGGCAAGCTCGTTTTTTAAGAGGTTTATTTCATTATTATTTATATACCTCTTTTAACAATGGTAATATCATAATTAGAGAAGCCGTTCCATTAACCAATGATGATTTTTCGAAACCTTTATCTCCAGCAGAAGATGTGCTTAAATTTATTAGAGAAGATTTAGAATTTGCTTATAAAAATTTATACAAAAATGGTGAATATCCGAGTGGAGATAAAAGTAGAGTTACCTCAGGTGCTGCCGCAACAATTTTAGGAGATAGCTATTTAAATGAATTAAACTACGTAAAAGCAATGGAATATTTTGATGATGTAATAAACAATCATGGATATGCTCTTGAGTACGATATGGATAAGTTATTTACAACGGCTGGTGAATTTAATAAAGAATCTATTTTAGAAATAAACTATACTTCAGATAATATAGATACATCATTATCTCCCTGGGATGGTTCTTCTGGTACAAACTGGTTAAACCAATTAACCTCTAATAGTGTTAAAGGTGCTGTATTTGCTCCATCATGGGCCGTAATAGCTTATAAAAACGAACCTATGGACCCTTTAGATTCTAGAAATTACTTTGTACATGCTACAACTGGCCTAACACAACGCAATGTTCCTTTAAGAGCTTCTGCAATGATAGCAATAGTAGAGGACTATCAAACTTTATATTATGGTGCTCCTGTAACTGATGTTAAAGGTGGTAAATTTCACGCAACAGCATGGGGATTTGGATATTGGAAACATTTTACAAATCATGATATTGTTGAATCAGAGTCAGAATTACCATTAGGAACGTCTTGGTCTAGTAAAAATGTAACATTGTTAAGATTATCAACAGTTATGTTAATGCAAGCCGAATGTAAAATTAAAACAGGAGATGTAGACGAAGCTATTAAATTAATAAATGAAATCCGTAAAAGATGGGGCTTAGTTTTACTTGGAGAAAGTAATGGTAATTTATCTTATACTTATGATGAAGAATCATATTCTGCAGAAGAACTAATGCAGCGTTTAATGAAAATTGAAAAACCTCTAGAAACTTCTATCGAAGGTCATATGACTCGATTTTTAGATTTTAAACGTTGGGAAAAATCTGACAACTACGGTTTCAAACAAAGATTAACTGAATTATCAAATGAGGTTTATTACGCTGAAAACTATAAGTATATCGATGAAACAGGAGCAACAAAATGGAAATATAATTTTCCATCTTTAGTTCGTACAGCACCTAGTACTGGTGAATTTAAAGTTGTTGATTATGAGTTCGATATTCCTGCTTTAAACTACATAGAAAGTCAACATAGTACATACCCTATACCTCAAACTGAAATTAATTCAAACCCTAATATTAATAACTAATATTTATTTTATGAAAAATATAAGAATAATATCATTTTTTATTAGCTTACTAATTTTAGTAAGTTGTGAAGAAGAGGAGTATGTGGATTATACACCTGTAGATGAACTATCTGATGTATCTTGGATTATTAGTTTACAAAAATTCACCCAAAACCCATTTAATATTGAAGAAGATAGTTTTATGTCTTTTTTCGATTTATCGGTAGGCGCATCAAGTCACCAATGGATTATTGAAGATGGAAATGCATTTTTAAATGAAGGCTTTAAAAAAGGTGATTCCTTACCTTTATTTATAAACTCAGAAGCTGGCTTAACTACAACCGACGTAAAAGCACATGTAATTTTCAGAAAAAGTGGTGTAAATAAAGTCCGCTTGTTAAATAAATTTCCAGAGCCAGTAAGCTATAAATCTAGTGCTGGAACTTTAAATTCAAAAAAAGAAGGAAATTTTTGGGTTATTGATACTACATTTACATTTGATGTATTTGCTAATTTAAAACCTGCTTTTAAAATATTACAAAATAATGTTGAAGTATTATCAATTACTGAAGACCAATTAACTTCTATTAAAAATGAAGCATCTTGGCCAACAGTTGAAGTAGAAGCGGGTGCAACATTAACATTTATAGACCAAACAACAACAGGACGTGCTAATGGTAGAAATTGGGCAATACCTAGCGGTATTCCTGCTAGTTCTAATTTAGACACTGTTACTGTTAAATTTTTTAAACTTGGAACATATAATGCAGGAGTTTTTAAAGCGCTTAGAGCTACACCTTACCCAACTGCTTCTGTAGAAAAAACTATTCCATTAAAAATAAATGTAATTCCTTCATCTCAACCATTTAAAATAAACGGTGCGATTAAAGAAGATGCTAATGAAAAAATTTCTTTCCAAGTTACGGGTGAAATTGTTCCATTTACAGATCAAGAAGATAAATTTGTGGTTCATGTGAAAAACACTGCTGCTGGTTTTGACCAAACAATACCTGTTTTAAAAGCTAGTGTTAATACTACAGATGCAACCTATATAGATTTAACTTTATCTGAAAAAATTTATAATTCTGATGTAGTTACTGTTGCCTATAACGGTGGTGAAATTGAATCAACAGACACCCGACAGTTAGCCAGTTTCCCTGCTACAAATGTACAAATGTATATTGGTGGCAACATCTTAAAATCTAATAGTTGGTCTGGTTACGAAATTGGACTTGACGGAGATTTAGCAAGAGCTTTTTCAGGGCCTAATGGTGCCTTCTGGGTAGGAGCTCCTTTAAATGGCTCTGCAGATACCCCTATTTGGTCTAGAACTACAGAAAAAGCATATGAAGGAAATGCAAGTATGAAATTTAATGTTGATGGAATTACTAAGACCTACCAATTACATACATTTGGATTGGGTACCATTGATATGATACCAGCTGGTACATATAAAATTTCTTTTATGGTTTATTTAGAAGCAGGAAATACTATGGAAAAATTTTGGACCTGGGGTGGAGAAGTTCCAGAATTAGCTCCTGAAGCATGGAACCTAGATGGCTTACCTAGAGGACAATGGGTTAAAATTGAGCATATTGTCACTTTATCTGAAATCAATTCAAAAAAGAAAGTAACACTTGTAATAAATCCACCTTCAAACCCAAATTCTTCAACAGGTCAACAAACAATGTATTTTGATAATTTTTCATTTGTTGAAGTTGAAGTTAGATCATAAATATAAAATAACAAACTCCGTTGTTTTACAACAACGGAGACATAAAAAACAATATAAATTATGAAAAAAATAATAAAATATTTTGGAATTTTAACCATTATTCTAGCAATAACTAGTTGTGAAGAAGAAGAATGGTTAGCACCAGATATTGAAATTACAAATGTCTATTCTATTACAAACATTACGGGATTAGATGTAGTAAAAATAAACGTATATAAAGAAAAACCTTTAATTATTGAATATGCTACCGATGTTGTATTAAATAATTATAGCTCTTCTAATTTTGTAAATTCATCTACAGATAGTAATATTGAATTTTCAGTAAATAAAATATCTGGAGATAATACTATAAGCTATGCTGTTATTGCAGACAAAACTACTGGAAATGGTACTTTAACTATAAACAACGCATCCAAATATGCTATTAATGTTACCGAAATAGAGGTTTATAATTAAACAGTTATGTTTTAACATATTACTATTTTAAAACAATAAACAGTCCATTAAAAAAAGGATAACCAAGTTTGGTTATCCTTTTTTTGCAATAATTTGTTCCGCCCTAAAAAACAATACACTTAAAATTAAGTACAATAAAAATATCAAAAGGCTTGTAAAACAAACTAAAAAAGATAACTCCTCTCTTTTAACTTCTATTAATTAAAGAATTAGAACAAGAGTTTTTTACAAATCCACCTCTACTCTTTTCTACTTAAGAATCTATTTCACATTAAATTACTATATATTACAACAACCATTACCATGCTATAAAAAAAAATTTTTGGGTAAAATACCTATAGTACAAGGTAATATTTAAGAAGTATTTCAACTATTTTTTTTGCTAATTTGATAATTAAATTAAACCATGTTTTAAACACAAAAAATTTTACAATGAAAGCCAAACAACTATTTTTTCTTATTCTATTTTCTGTAATTATTTCCTTTACAGGCTTCGCCCAAAAAAAGAAACAGCCAAATGTATTGTTTATTGCTATTGATGATTTACGTGCTGAACTTGGTACTTATGGTTCAGAAATCGTAAAATCTCCTAATATAGATACCTTAGCAAACGTTGGGGTTCAATTTAATCATGCTTATGTTCAACAAGCTATTTGCGGTCCATCACGTGCTAGTATAATGACAGGATCTTACCCAGAGACTATAAATGTTATTGATTTATTTCAAGATTTTAGAGACAATCGTCCTAGTATTGTAACCCTACCTCAACATTTTAAAGAAAACGGATATGAAACAGTATATCTTGGAAAAGTATTTCACGGCGTATTTACTGATGATGAAATGTCATGGAGTAGAAAACCAATTAAAGCAAAAAAAGACTCAAATGTACCAAATATAGAAGGTGGTTATGCCCTTGCTGAAAGTCAATTAATGTATTTAAAAAACAAAGTAGCTTTAGAAGCTAAATATGGTGAAAAACTAATTCGTGAAAACTGGCTAAACAAAGGGCCTGCTTTAGAATCTGCTGATGTTCCAGACGAAACTTATGACGACGGTTATAATACACTTTCTGCAATAGAAACATTAAATGATATGGTTAAAAATAACGACAAGCCTTGGTTTCTAGCTTTAGGCTTTAAAAAACCTCATTTAGATTGGATAGCTCCAAAAAAATATTGGGATATGTATGATGAAGCAAAAATTCCAATTGCAACACAAGTAAACCCTCCTAAAGATGGTGCTACTATGGGATTATCAGAATCATTAGAATTACGTGTTTCAGCAGACATGCCTAAAAAAGGTAATTTTAGTCCAGAATTACAACGTCAATTACGTCACGGATATTATGCTTGTATAAGTTATATTGATGCGCAAGTTGGAAAAATGATTCAAGCTTTAAAAGACTCTGGAACCTATGAAAATACTATTATTGTTTTATGGTCAGACCACGGATTTAATCTTGGCGAAATGGGTTATTGGGGAAAAGCTACAAATTATGAAATTGCAACTCGTGTTCCATTTATTATTTCAGCACCTGGAATAACAGATAAAACTAAAGGGCAAAAAGCAAATGCAACTGTAGAATTAATAGATTTATACCCAACTTTATGTGATTTAGCTGAATTAAATAAACCTAATCATTTAGAAGGTGAAAGTTTAGTTTCCATACTAAAAAAGCCTAAATCAAAATCTAAAAAACCAGCATTTAGTGTATTTCCAACACCTGCATTACGAGAATGGGCTGCAAGACCTTTTACAGCTCCGTTTAGAACTACTTTTTTTATGCCTTTAATTGAAAAAATTGAAACTAAAATTAAGTTACAGATGGGCGAAAAATGGAATAGAAAAACTTTTGAGCAATTTGTAATGGGATATGCAATGAGAACAGATGATTATCGTTTTGTTATTTGGAAAGATAGAAGACGCCCAAACAACGCGCCTTTATATGTAGAGCTTTACGATCATAAAAATGATCCAAATGAAACTATTAATATTGCAAATCAAAATCCAACACTTGTAAAAGAATTATTAGAAAAGTTTAATAAAAGTTATAAATAACCTTTATAAACATTAGTTACACGGTTAAATTAATAAAATAAAACTCAGGATTTAATTAGCAGTATCTCACAAAGTGTGTAAGTATAAAAGTTATTCTGAAATATTTTGCTCCATAAGTTTCTTTCAACTTCAATTTAATAGCCGTTGTTTTTTTCTAAATCTGAATTTATATCAAATGCATATCCCGTAATAGGAATCAAACTTGCTCAATAGTTCCATTAGTCCCTCTTACAAAAAAATCTCAAAGCTTTATTTTAATACTATTTAGTTGATTTCTTTTAATAGATTGTCTAATTGCTTTTTAAGCTTTTTCTTCACCTTTTTAAATTTAGGCTTGTAGGCTAAATTTGTCCACTCGTAAGGGTCATTAGTATGGTTATACAATTCTTCTTTTCCATTTACATAGCGTTTGTATCTATAGTTTTTTGAACGTACAGCATAGCTTTGTTCATTTGCTTTGTTGCTATTAAAATTACCTCTTACAACAGTTAAAGCTACATCTGGACCATCCCATTTCCATTTTTAGGATTTTCTAGAAAAGGTTTCATACTAAAGCCACTTAACAATGCACCGTTGTTATTTTTAAGATTACTTTTTTCAATATTACACAGGTCTGCAATTGTTGGATACACATCTATTAACGAAACTGGATGCTCCACTTTTTGCCCTGCATATTTTTTGAATTTTGGGGAGCGAACCAGCATAGGAATTCGTGTAGTTTCTTCCCATAAATTATTTTTGTAAATAAATTCTTTTTCACCTTGATTATAACCGTGATCACTAACTAAAATAACAATAGTATTATCATTAAATTTACTATTTTTCAAAGCGGTCATAACCTTACCTACTTGCTCATCTGCAAAACTTATAAAACTAAATACGCTTGAAGACTTAGTTATCTATTTTTAAAACTAAATATTAATGCTTAGTAGGTAAATCTATTAATTTAGAAACTTCGAAGGTTTCATTATACTGTGGCATTCTTCCATCTTTCCATAATTCTTCATCTTTAGCTGAATAATACCATAAAGGTTGTACAAAGCCTTCTGTCCATTTTTGTGTTTCTTCTACCATTTTTTTAAGTCGATCTGGGTATCTACCTCCCATATTTTTTTTCTCTCCAATATCTTGTGTTATATTTGTTAACCTCCAAGGCTCGTTACCAACTCTTGTAATTTTCCAATCACCTAGCCTTGCACCAACATCGCTAAAGCCATGACGATATCTTAAACAATAAATCATATTGTTTTTATGTGGTTCTGAATTATTAATTAAAGATTCCATTATGTCTTTACCTGATAATAATTTATTTTTAGGAATTTCACCTTTTCCTAAATTTACAAACGTAGGATATAAATCTAAAGCAGATACTGGATAATCGAATTTTTTACCTTTTGGTAATTTATTTGGATAATGAAAAAACATTGGAACTCTATAACCACCTTCCCAGGCATCTCCTTTTGTTCCTTTTAAAGGGTAATTATTGGCTCCGTGATCAAAATTCCCTCCATTATCACTCATAAAAACAATTAATGTATTATTATATTGATTTGTTTCTTTTAATGTTTTTACAATCTCTCCAACACCTCTATCAACAGCGTATACCATAGCTGCATAAGTTCTTCTATCTTTATTTTTAATATTAGCAAAGACTTTAAGATCTTCATCTTTAGCCTCTAAAGGAACATGTGGTGCATTATAGGCTAAATAAATAAAGAAAGGATCTTTTTTATCTGCCGCCTTTTTAATATCTTTTATTGCTTCTCTAGATAAGGCATCTGTAATATATTCAGTCTCTTTAACTTCTTTTTGGTTATGTTCCAATGGAAGAATATAGTCTCTAATTTCTTTGTTTCCAGCTTTTAACTGCTTTTGATATTCTTTCTGATATCTTTCAGGGAAATAATTATGACCTCCACCAAGAAATCCATAATAATTATCAAAACCTCTATTATTAGGATGATATTTTGGCGCACTTCCTAAATGCCACTTCCCTAAAGCACTGGTATAATAACCAGCATCTTGTAATATATTTGACATAAATGTTTCTTCCGTTGGAATCCCCATATTATCATCATCATTCATACTAGAATTACTGTGAAGATTAAAAGGTGTTCCTATTTCTTGAGAATAACGACCAGTTAAAATTGAAGCACGGCTAGGTCCGCAAAAAGAATGTGCTGCATATGCTGAAGTAAAAATCATTCCGTTTGCCGCTAATTCATCCATATGTGGAGTAATAATATCTTTAGATCCATTAAAACCAACATCTGCATACCCTAAATCGTCACATAAAATGAATAAAATGTTTGGTTGTTCAGATTGAGCTGTAATTAAGCCTGAAGTTAATAACACTACAGCAAAAAAAGTTTTTATTTTTTGAGTTAAATTCATAATTAATATAATTTATGTTATACAAATAAAAACACTATGCAAACATCTTATTGTTAACATAGTATTTTCATTTTATTTTAAAAAAATTCAATTAGTTTAAATTTTGTTTATTCTTCCCAAAGAATTGGTAACCAAACAGTCATTTCACTTTCTCCCCTATTTGCCCAAGCAAAATAAGGCACTAACTGAACTTTTTGAGTTTCCCAAGTTGGTTTTGCTATTTCTCTGTACATCCCTTCACCATTTACGTGACGTAATTTAAAATCTCCAGTAATGGTAGAAACACCTCCTAAAAAATTTGGTCTATACGTTGCTGTTAAATTTGATTTTAGAGGTAAATATACATCCAATATATCTGTATTTTTTGGTAAATCTGGAGATTCAACACAATATACAACTGGACCTCTTTTTACTGCAGCTTGATTTCTAACCTCTTCTATTAAAGGATTTCCCTCTAACAATTTAACATCCATTGGCATTTTTAAATTAATTATGTCATTTTTTTTCCACTTTCTATTAATAGTGACATAAGTACCAGCTATTACTTCAGATTCTATATCTTTTCCATTTACTAATAAAGTAGAACCTTTTGCCCATTCAGGTATTCTTATTAATATATCAAAAGCTTCTCTTTTACATTTTTCAATTGTAATATTTACATTTCCATTCCATGGGTATTGAGTTTCTTGTTTCAATTGAATCTTAGATCCATCTAGTTGTTTTGTTTCTAATTTATTTCCACCGTATAAATTTACTGCTACACCATTATTTGTTAAACTATAAGCCCAACCAGAAACTTTTGCAATGGTACGCACTAAGTTTGGAGGACAACAAAAACAAGGAATGTAAGGCTGACGAACATCAAATTCAGTATCATTTCCTGGATCATATCCATCGTGATGTACACGTAGAGGATTTGCATAAAAATAATCTTTACCTTCAATACTAATTCCAGATAAAGCACTATTAAAAAGTACTAATTCCATTATATCTGCATATTTAGCTTCCCCATGAACACCTAACATTCTATAACTAAACATAGAATTACAAATATTTGCACACGTTTCATTATATGCTGTTAAATTTGGCATCATATATTCGTTAATAAAACCTTCATGAATCATATCTACATTTGAAGATGCTCCATGATGAGTTTGTCCTACCGCACCAGTTACATACATTTTTTTATCAACAACATTACTCCAAAGTCTGTCTAAAGCATCAATTAATGCTTGTTCTCCGGTTTCAGCATAAACATCTGCTGCTCCTGCATAAAAATACAATGCTAAAACGGCATGACCTTCGGCTGTTTGTTCCTCTCTTAATGGTGTGCGTTCTTGAACCATATCTCCAATAAACTTAAAACTTGCAGTAGCATCAGGTATAACTTTAGATTTACCTCTCATATTGATAAATAATTCTGCCAACTCTAAATATTTTTTATTTTTTGTAGTTCTGTATAATTCTACCAATCCCATAATTTGAGTTTGATTAAACCCAAATCTTTTTAAATGGTCTGGTTGAGGCATAAATGTATCGTATAAGTTATCTGCACTTTTAATTGCAATATCAAGGAAATTAGTTTTTCCAGTTATACGATTATGAATACAAGCACTTGTATATAAATGTCCACTATTATACATTTCGTGGTACTGTCTATTTCCGTAACGCTTTAAATCAGTGGTTTGAACCTGTGTTTGTAAATAACCATCAGGAGCTTGCGCTCTACCAATTATTTCAATATATCGGTCTAAATCAGCTAATATTTTTTTATCTTTATTTTGAGCATAAATATACATTGAAGCCTCCATCCATTTATAGAAATCTCCATCGTGCAATTTCATTCCTTTATGTTCACCTTCTTTAAGACCAGCTGCAATTTTAAAATTGTTTAAAGCATGGCCTATATCTCCGGTTAGTAACTCTCCCATATAAGGAATCATTACTTCTTCTGCTACTTTAAATTTATCTGCCCAAAAACCATCTGTCCATTGGCAGTCGCCCATATCAATACTTTTAAATTTCACATGAGAACTATTAGCATTGTTAATAATACCATTAGTTTGACCAAATGAAGTGATAATAAATAATACATTAAAAAAGAGTATAAAGAATTTTTTCATTATTAAGTTTTTTATAAATAGTTTAGATTTACACAAAAGTGCTTAAACAAAAAAACAATTTTATATTTAAATTCTATTAATAATATTTACCCACAGTTAACATTATTTTACCTTGAAACCATAAAATTTTAAGCATAAAAAAACCGAAGTATATGCTTCAGTTTTTTTTATGCTTATTTTTAATTAATACTTATAGCCAAATAACAGGCATAAATACCGTCATTTCAGCTTGTCCTCTATTGCTCCATACAAAATAAGGAATTAACTGTGTTTTAAACGCTGTAAAGCTCGGTTTTGTAACGGTTTGGTACATATCTTCTGTTTTACTAGCCCTTAATAAAAGTTCTGTTTCTACAACTGTTACACCTCCTAAAAAGTTGTTTTCATGAGTTGCTTTTAATTGCGAAGAACCATTAAAATAAACATCTAAAATAGATGTATCTTTAGGCAAGTCAGGAGTTTCGATACAATATACAATTGGACCTCTTTTAACAGCAATTTGATTTCTAACTTCTTCTATTCGGTTATGACCTTCAACTAAAGTTACTTCCATTGGCATATCTAACAGAATAACATCTCCAGCTTTCCAAACTCTATTTATTACTGCAAAACTACCTGGATTAACTGCAATACCTACATCTTTACCATTTACTTTTAAGGTACTTCCAACGGCCCATTTAGGGATACGAATTTTAATTTCAAAAGCTGAATTCTTACATTCATCAACAGTAATTTTCACTATCCCTTTCCAAGGATAATCTGTATCTTGAGAAAGTTTTAAAGGTGAACCATCTAACATAGTTGTATCTAAATTATTTCCTCCAAATAATACTACCGCTACACCGTTTTCTGATAAGTTATACGCCCATCCTGAAGTTTTACAAATAGTACGTACTAAATTTGGTGGACAACAAAAACACTCTAAATAAGGTTGTCTTACTGGACTTTCAGTTACATCTGCATGAGAATTATAATCTCTAGAATTATTTACCATTCTTAAAGGATTGGAGTAGAAATAGTCTTTTCCTTCTATACTAATACCTGATAAACCACTATTATACAATACTAATTCAATAATATCTGCATATCTCGACTCATCTTTAATAGCCATCATTCTACTACTAAACATGGCATTACATAAGTTAGCACAGGTTTCGTTATAGGCAGTCATATTCGGCATCATATACGCATCAATAAATCCTTCTTCAATCATATCTAAACTAGTAGAAGCTCCATAATGTGCCTGGCCAACAGCACCAGTTACATACATTTTTTTACCTGTAATATTTTCCCATAAAGCATCTAACGCTTCAATTAATGCTTTTTCTCCGGTTTCAGCATATACGTCAGCTGCTCCTGCATAGTAATATAAGGCCAAAACAGCATGACCAACAGCTTCTCTAGATTCTCTTAAAGGAGTTCTTTCTTGAACCATATCTCCAATAGGATAACCAATAGTTGTATCGTCATGTTTAATTTCATAAGTTCCTCTTCTATTGATAAATTTTTCGGCAAGTTTTAAATATTTCTCATCTTTTGTTGTTCTAAACAACTCTACCAATCCCATAATTTGAGTTTGGTTAAAACCAAAACGTTGATAATGTTTGGTGTCTGGCATAAAATAAGTATACAATAAATCTGCTTGTTTTATTGCTATATCTAAAAAATTACGTTGCTTAGTAATTCTATAATGTATAGAAGCTGCAATAAATAAATGCCCAAAATTATACATTTCGTGATATTTTCTATTTTCAAATCTATCAGCACCTTCAGTAATTTGAATATGTGTATGAATGTAGCCATCGTCCTCTTGAGCGCGTCCAATTACAGCAATATATTCATCTAATTCTTTTAGTAAAGACTCATTTTTAGTAAGTCCATAAATGTACATTTTAGCTTCCATAAACTTATAAAAGTCTCCATCGTGCCAATAAAAACCTTTATGTTCTCCTACTTTTTCACCTGCTGCAATTTTAAAATTATTTAAAGCGTGACCTATATCTCCACATAATAAATCTCCCATATAAGGAAGCATTTTATCTTCTGCATTTTTCACTTTTTCAGCCCAAAATCCTGAATTCCATTTACAATCACCAAAGTTTATACTTTTTAATTTTGCAAAAGGACTTTCTGAATTGTTAGTTATTGCGTTGTTATGGTTGTTTATATTTATACTCATTGATATTCTTTTTTAAAATCTAAACGTTGTTTAAAAAATATTAAAATAGCTTATTCTCTACTTGTTTGTAAACCTAAATTAAGTTTAAATTGAAAAATATTTAATATTTTATTCAACTTCATTTATTTTATAGTTTTTTTAATTGCAATGTCATCAATAAAGAGTTTAGGAGCTTTATCTTTAGGTAAATCTTCTTTTCTAATTTCAATTTTAAGTTGATCGTTTTTAGCTGAAGCTTCAGTTTTTGAAATAGTTGATTCTAATGTAATCCATTGACGACGTTCTAATTTTGATAAATCTTTAAATTCAATTTCTAACTTAGGATTTTCAAAAGAAACATAAATTTTATCAGCAATTCTACCTTGATCTAGCCATACTTTCATAGAGAATGTGTATTCGCCTGCCGGAATATTAATTGCTCCTTCTGGAGTTAAAACAGCTGCTTTTTCAACTTCAAAATTTTCATTTTTACCATATCCTGCAAATTGAAGACTTTCTACACCACTTGCATATTGACCTTCAACAATAGAAAAATATTTTTTAGAAACATCATCTATCAACCAAAATTTCTGATAGTCGTTTGGTTTAGAATCTTCTGGAACCATAGTTAACGGTCTTGGGTTTTCTTCAAATAGTATTGGGCCTTCAAAACCATAAAAAGCACGATCTTTTGCCAATAAATTATCTGAAGGTTTTTGCCAAACTCTCATATATTCTATTTCAAAATCTACTGGTAATTCTTCTTTATGAGGAAGACCTAACCAAAAGAAAATTTCAGAATCTAACCAAATTTCCATTGGATTATTTAGCACCCAATCTAGGCCAACATCATCTTGAGTAAAATGATGTACTAATTTTCCATCAATAAATAGTTTTAAGAAATCTTCACCCCATTCGGCACCATATACATGAAATTCATCTGCAGTTCTAAACGGTAAATCCTCTGTATGTTGAAACACATTTGTTGGTCTTTCAGCAGGTGGACTCCAATCATGAGCAGTTGCTAAATAAGAATCTTCTCTAATATTACCTTTTTTATTTTTTGGATTTCCCATTAACTCATATACATCTAATTCTTGCTCGTATCCTATAGCCCAAAAAGCACCTGTAATAGCTGCATTTCCAACTTTAGATTTCACTTCCATATAACCATTTAAAAAGCGTTTTTTAGAAACTACAGCAGCGGTAGTAATTGGCATTGGTTCTCCTTTATATTCACCATATTTAGAAGTTCCCATATTTCCGTCGGTATAACTTTCTTCAAAAAAATCATAATCTGGTTCCCAGTTTGTTCTAAGTTTTAATTTACCATCTTCAACTCTTACATTATGTGAAACAAATTGAGACGGTGCACGGCCTTTCCAAATGTAATAATCACCATTTAGACCTTCAACAAACCATTTTGTTGTATCTATTGATGCTCCCTCAAATTCGTCTGAAATTTCTTCATTTAATACCCATCCTCCTTTATTTTCAGAATCTGAAAATGGGTAATATAAAGATTCTGTAATGGTATCTTTAGTAGTTTTATTATCATGTTTTTCTGGTCCACAACTTATAAATAAGAAAACTCCTAATAATAGTGTGAAACTATAAATTTTGTAATAATTCATAATTATTTATTTTGTAGTTTTAGTTGAATTTCTTCAATGGTTAATCCTTTGGTTTCTATTAAATATTTATATAAAATTACCAATCCTATGGCAACGGTTATTGCATAAAAAAGCAATGTATTACTTATTCCAAATGTTGCTAGTTGTTTTGGAAAAAAGACTTGTACCATTGAACTTACAATACTTGTTAATAAAGTAAAAAATGGAATGGCAATACCACGAATAGATATAGGGAATATTTCTGAAAACAATACCCACATAACAGGCCCTACTGAAAAATGAAATGCTGCAATAAAACTTAGGATACCTATTAATATTAAAATAGCATTAATTTTAGCTGCTTTTTGTATTAAAACACTTTCGTGATTACGAGCATCTACTTCACCTAATGTTTCTTCTAATGCTTTTTTAAATGAAATATCACTATCATATTCTACACCTACAATTGCATTAAGTCTTTCTGGGTTATTAATTTCATTTAATTCAACAATAGCATTATTATTAATTGTATAGCGTGCTGAATTAAATCCATAAAAACATAGTCCTAAACTTAAAATTATCCAAACCATACCCCAAATAATTAAAGGTCTTCGCCCCAATTTATCTACTAATAACAATCCTAAAATTGTAAAAACAACACTTGTTAAACCTATCCAAATAGATTGCATAAACGCTGCATCTGACCCACCTCCTATTTGTTCAAAAACAGTTGGCGCATAAAATAGAATTGCATTTATCCCTGTAGATTGTTGGGCAATTGCAATTGTAGTTGCAATTATGAAAGTAACACGCATTGGTTTACTAAATATCTGCTTTAATTGTGAAACTATTGAATGATCTTGCTCACTAATATCCATACTATTTTGCATTTCTTGTATATTAAGAGTCACTTCATCTTCAGGAATAATTTTTCTAAGTGTATTTTTAGCTTCCTCTGTTTTTCCATTAAACATTAACCATGACGGGCTTCTAGGTATAAAGTAAAGTAAAGTAAGCCATATAAGAGCTGGCAAAATTTCAGAACCTAACATCCATCTCCAGGTGTTTTCTCTTAAACCTAAATTATCTACCCAAGATACATCTGAATTGGTAAATTGAATAATTAAATAGTTGATAAAGTAAGCTGCAGACAACCCTAATACAATATTTATTTGTGTCATAGAAACCAACTTACCCCTCCATTTTGGTGGTGCAATTTCACCTATATACATAGAAGCTACAGATATAGAACTAAAAGCTAACCCTCCTAAAAATCTAGCTGCTACAAGTGCCCAATAGCTTGGTGCTAATGCCGAAGAGACCGCTGAAACTAAATATAGTGCAGCTATTATTTGCAATGTTTTTTTTCTACCTAGGTAATTACAAGCACTCCCCGCAAAAAACAACGCTAATAAAACACCAATACTTGGAGCCCCTACTACAAAACCTAATTGTAATGGATTTAGTGAAAATTCTTCTGTAATAAAATTTACAGTTCCTGAAATTAAAGCAGCATCTAGGCCAAAAATAAAACCTCCAACTGCTACAATTGTTGCGTAAGTAAATGCATTTTTCTTATATGAACTCATCCTTAAACTATTTTAGTTAGGTTTCTTTACCTTATTTAAGTATTACTACTAATCTTCCTTCCATGTTTTTTATGCTTTTGTCTATCATTTTTCATTCAAAAATAAACGAATATAAAAAGCATATATATACAAAGTAATTAGAAATTCATCGTTTTATATTGATAAATTTTACCCTTTGTTAACCTAATTTTACCTTTTATAATAATGTGAAATTTATAACATAATAAAAAAAGATACCGAAAAAACTCTCGGTATCTTTTAAGTATAAATACTAGGTATTTAATACACCCCAAACATACTATTAATATCCATAATTTTGCTCTAATGAAGCGTCTTTATCTATCTCTGTTTGTGGAATAGGTAAATAATACCTATAATCAAACCAAGGTCTATTTACAACGGTATACTCTTCATAATTTAAGGTACCATCAACAGCTTTTGTCCATTTTAATCCTCTAATATCATAACCACCTATATGGTCTTGATTCATCCATCTTCTTTCATCAAAAAAGTTATGTCCTTCAAAGCAAAGTTCTACTCTTCTTTCTCTTTTAATAGCTTCTAATAAATCTGCCCCACTAGCATCTATATTTGGCTGTAATGCTCTATTTGACACTTTATTAACATAATCTCTAGCAATATTTTCATTTATATAAAACATAGCTTCAGCATAATTTAAATAAATTTCAGCCAATCTGTACATTATATATGGACGGTCTACAGAAAAAGTTGTTAAAGTAGATAAGCTTTCATCTTGAAACTTTCTTATATTATATCCTGTTTTAGAAGAGTGTAATTGGTTTCCTAACCCTTTAGGTGAATCTAATCCATCTGGAGTTGTATCACTTGGGTTATCTGCCAAAGCATAATCTACGTTACGTCCTCTAAAATAAGCTCCTTGAAATAATAGATTTGCATAGTATCTCATTTCTCTTCCTTCATTTATGCTTAATGGATCAAATTCTTCATTATTGGTTCTAGTACCGTCTTTCATATTAAATTCTAAAGCAAAATTATGTGAAGGTGAACTTAAGCCCCAGCCAGTATAACCATTAGGTGATTGTGCCTGATCTGGTAATGTATTAATATCGTTTGCCATTTCAGCATACAGGCTTCCATATGAACGTGCGAATAAAATATCTTGATTTTGGTGTAAAAATAAATTTTGATATTCTGTCGCATTTGCAACAGGAATTAAATCACGATCTCCAACTAAATCTATTACTGCCTTTGCAGCATCAGCTGCATCTTGCCATTTTGTTGATCTTGCATAATCATAAAGAGGTCCGTTTGGCACAGTACTCGGGTCATGTAAATCACTTGCAGCATACAGTAAAACTCTAGATTTAACCGCTAATGCCGCTAATTTAGTTGCTCTACCAAACTCTGAAGCTTCCATTGGTAAAATAGCAGCAGCTTCATCCAAATCATTCACTATAAAATCTACACAATCTTCAAAACTATCTCTAGATAAATTAAATTCATCATCCAATCCAAATGATTTTTTAATAATTGGAACACCTCCATAATATTTAACTAAATTAAAATAGGTAAAAGCTCTTAAGAATGTCATTTCAGCTTTTAATTGTGCTACTTCTTCTGGAGCTTCCTCCATTGCTTCACTACCTTCTATTTTTTCTAAAAATTCATTTATTAGCTTCACATAATCCCAAGAAGTTGCCCATCTATTATTAAATGCCAATCCAGCATTACTTGGAGACCATCCACCTCTCATTTTATATGGATTATCTAAGTCTTTAAAGTTAAATTTAGCTTCCCAAGAAGCTCCTTCTATCCCTATTCTTTGTGTCCACCATTGAGAGCGATTTATAGACCAACTATCTGTAGTGTTATAAGCAGTAACCACCACAAGTTTTGCTTGGTTTACATCGCTATAAATTGCATCTTCTGTAAAAGAATCACTTGCTTCTGTATTTAAAATATCATCACTACAACTCACTATTGTAAAAACAGTTAGCAGTGCAATCGCAAATTTTATTTTTATATATTTCATCTCTTTATCTCTTTATAATTTTCTTATTAATTAACATTTAATAAATTTTCTATTTTTAAATTAAAAATTAAAATTTAAACCAAACGTAAATGATTTTAAGGAAGGGTATCTACTTTGTCTAAAGCTGTTATAACCCTCTGCTTCAGGATCTAAGCCTAAATCATATATATCTGAAAACATAGTTAACACATTGTAACCTCTTACATAAACTTTAACATCAGCAAACCTTGTTATATCTTTAGGTAAAGCATATCCTAATTCAACCTCTTTTAACCTAAGGTATGAAGCATCGCGTAACCATAAATCTGCGCCTTGGAAATTTTCTGGTCCATTTAAACTAGTACTATATGAATCTCCATTTGCATAGGCTCTTGGATATCTTGCTTCAGTATTTTCAGGAGTCCAACGTTGATCATATAAGAAATCTGGCAACGCTCCATTTCCTTCAAAAAACACTTGCATTTTAGCTTTTGCTTGCCCTTGAAATAAGAAACTAAAATTCCAATTTTTATAATTTAAACCTCCGTGTATACCATATTGTACCTCAGGTACGTTTGAAGAGTAAGAACGTATTCTATCTCCTGCGTCTATTCTACCATTTTCATTTGTATCAATATAATATGGTTCTCCTGGAACTGTACCTGCTAATTTTGCAGGTTCAGCATCTACTTGTGCTTGGTTTTGAAAAAGTCCATTTGTTGGATATATTAAATAAGAATCCATTGGATGTCCTTCTTGCTTCATTGCATCTATTACATTTTCAGCCTCATCCATATAAACTACTTCATTTTTGGCTTGAGTAAAATTAAAACCAATATTATAACCTAAATCTTCAATAGTATCATTCCATCCCAATTCAAATTCCCAACCATAATTATCTACTTTACCTATATTTTCTTGAGGTAATGTTAACCCTGTATAATCTGGTATTGATGCATTTCTTGTTATTAAAATATCTTCTCTTTTTTGATAAAAATAATTGAAATCTCCTGTCAATCTACTATCTAATAATGTGAAGTTTAAACCAATATTTTTCATATCTGCAGCCTCCCAAGTAATATCTGGATTTGCAGCTGCAACTCCAATACTAGAATATCCATTATAATATTCTCCACCAAAATTATAATAGTTAGGTAGTGCGCCTACATTACCGGCATAATTATATTGGGTTAAGTACTGAAATCCAGAAATACGGTCGTTACCCATTTTAGCCCAAGATGTTCTTAGTTTTAATGAATTTACCCAAGAAACATCTTCCATAAAAGATTCTTTATCTATTGACCAAGACAATGCAATTCCTGGGAAAGTTCCAAATCTATTTCCTGGACCAAAATTACTAGAGCCATCGTGACGTAATGTAATGTCTACGTAATATTTTTTCATATAATCGTAAGAAAATGACCCAAAATAATTAACACGAGCCCATTCATAAGATGTTCCATCAGAAGTTTGACCATCTGTATCTCCTGCAAATAACTCAGAGTGTTCAGAATCTGGGAAACCTTTCTTTTCTACCCAAAAATTACGTTGATCTGAAGTAGTTTGTTCATATCCAACAAACCCACTAAAATTATGTTTATCGTTTATTGTTTTAGAATAATAAACAGTTGCATTCAACATTAATTCGTTGTATTTCCAAAAACTTTCGCGTAATATATTTTCATTCCCATCTTGTGAAAATCCTGGTTGAGCTACATATTCATCGGCACCTTCTAGATAAGAATAAACCGTCCAAGGACTGTACCAATATTTTTGATCATAATTCATTCTTCTCATACCTGCAAACCCTTTAAATTTTAAACCTTCAGCAAGTTTATTTAAATCATAGTCGACTGATATTTTACCACGTAAATCATTATCTACTTGCTTTTCAAAACCTGTTTCATTACTAGACATAATAACTGGGTTTGCTCCGTTTTCTCCTCCCCAAGCAACTAAACCATTTGGATATACAGCAACTTCAGTAGGAAAATTATTATAAATATTTTTATAAATATAGCTTGTACCAATACCTGGCTCTACAGTTTCACCAAATCTTCCAGATAAATCAACACCTAATTTAAGATCATCTATAATTTTAATATCTAAGTTCGATCTTATTTGATTTTGATCAAATTTTAAGTCGCCTGATTTATACATTCCTTTTTGACGAATCATATCTCCACTAACAAAGTAATTTACATTTTCATTTCCTCCAGAAAGTGATAATGATGTTCTTGATTCTGGTGATGTTTTAGAAAAAGTTTCGTCTGCCCAATTTGTATTAGGGTAATTAATAGGATCTGAACCATTAGCATATTTAACAATATCTTCTTGAGTATATGTAGCATTTCTACCAAACCTTTCTTCTATTTCATTATTATAAATTGCAAATTGTTCCGAAGACATTAAACTTGGTTCGGCTGAAAATGAAGAAATAGTATAAGAAGTAGATAAATTTATTTTAGTTTTCCCATTTTTACCTCTTTTTGTTGTTACTAAAATAACACCATTTGCAGCTCTTGCTCCATAAATTGCAGCAGCTCCATCTTTTAAAACTGTTAAACTTTCAATATCTTGAGGTGACAAATGAGAAAAAGAAGACGCTACAATTCCATCAATTAATATTAATGGAGAGTTATTACCCAAAGTAGATTTTCCTCTTATTAATAATGTTGTTTCACCCGAACCTGGTGTACCTCCTCTATCTGAAATGATTAAACCTGAAACCTTACCTGCCAATGATTTTACTAAATCTTTACTACCCGATTTTTCAATATCTCCAGCTTTTACAGTACTTACAGAACCTGTAACATCTCCTTTTTTTCTAGTTGAATATCCTAATACTACAACTTCATCAAGATTTTCTGTATTAGCTTCTAGCATCACATTTATTGTTGTTTCTCCATCAACTAAAACCTCTTTAGTTTTATACCCTATGTAAGAAAACACAAGAACAGCATTATTATCTACTGAAATTGAATAATTCCCATCAAAATCTGTTAAGGCTCCGTTTGAAGTACCTTTAACTAAAACATTTACACCTGGTAATGGTCCGTCTTTATCAGAAACCACACCAGAAATCTCAATTTGTTGATTTAAGATTATTGGTTCTTTATTTTCAAAGCTACTATACGAAATCGATTTCGCAGCTATACCTTGAAAAAAACTCATTGAAAATAAAAATGCTAAAGTAAGCACCCTGTTAAAATTCAATTTTAAAACTAAACTACCCGAGTTTTGGCAATTTGCTTTTGATTTAAAATTTTTTAGTTTTTTCATAAAATAAGTTAAGTTTAATTTTACTATTATAAGTTTGATTTAATTTATATATAATAAATTATCAATAACAAAATTCAACCTTACATACTGATATATAATATTTTAACCACAATTCATTTAAAAAAACAAAAAGCAATAAAAGTATTAAAATCAAAATATAATTAATGATTTCCTTTGGTTACTTATACAAAGTACGTGGAATATTTTTGTTAAGAAATGGTTAAATTTACCTTCTAACTACATTATTTTACCTCATTAAAAAATGGTATAATTAAATAGTTTTTCTATAATTATTAGGTGTACACCCCATAATTTGTTTAAATTGTTTATTAAAGTTTGTAATAGAGTTATATCCTACAATATAACAAACTTCAGAAACAGGTAAATCTCCTTGAATAAGTAATCTAGAAGCGTTTCTTATTCTAACTTCATTTAAAAATTGAGTGAAGGATTTATTGGTCATTCTTTTAAAAAAACGACAAAAAGAGTTTGTGGTCATACAAGCAACTTCAGCCACATCGTTTAAACTAATATAACTAACATAATTGTCAGATATAAATTTTAAAACATTGTCTATTCTTTGTGAATTTTCTGAAGTAAATTGCCTCATATCTGAAGAAGAAAGTAGTTTCTTATCTTTAACTATAGAGAGTCTATGAAGAATTTCTAATAATTTTATACTTTGCTCTACTGGTTTAAGATTAGCTATATTCATGATATCTTCATGCATTTTTTCACTAGTTTTTTCACCAAAAGCAACGCCATATTTAGAATCGTCTAGCATTTTATTGATTTCCTTAAACTCTACGCTTTCAAAAGTGTTTTCTCCAATAAAATCTTTACTAAACTTAGTAACTATAGTTTTTACAAAATACTCTTCATTATCTTTATAATATGAAATATCATTTCTCCATAAATGTGGTAAATAAGGACCTACTAAAACTAAATCACCAGGTAAAAAAGGGGAAACGCTATCACCTACAAAACGAATTCCGCTACTTTGTGAAATATACAACAATTCATATTCTAGATGGTAATGCCATGATGCATCTAAACAAGGAACTTCCCTGTTTTCGATAAATAGTTTCTTATTTATAGGTTTTTCTGAATTTTTAACTACTAATTTCATCTATTACAAATATAATAAATATATTTTTGATTTGTAATAACATATGTCACATTGAAACTTTGTATAAAAAATAATTTATAGACCTTACTAAAATACCAAATTAAGCAATCTCTTTATTTTTCAATTTGAAAAAGAGTATCAAAATCTGGCATATTCAATGATTCCCAATCTTTACCTGTTTTTTCACTATGAAACCATAAAGGTTTTGTATGAGTTGTACTCCAATCTTTACTTTGCTTTACTAATTTTGTTAAAATTTCTGGATGCTTCAAACTTAGATCAATGGTTTCAGAAATATCATTTTCAATATTGAACAATTTCCAATGTTGTCTGTGAATTTTTAGAGCTTTCCACTCACCAATTCTTATAGCGGCGTCAGTAAATCCTTTTTGATGTCTCATTGCAAAAATTGGTTCTCCTACTCTAGCATTGCTATTTTCTTGAATGTTTTTCCAAATATTTTTACCATCTAATATTTTATCTTTTGAAATAGTTGCGTTTGCTAAATAAGATAATGTAGGATAAAAATCTAATGAAGAAACTGGGTGGCTATAATATTTTCCGGCGGCAATATGTTTTGGCCAATAGAAAAACATAGGTACTCTATACCCACCTTCATAAGTACTTCCTTTTCCTTCTTTTAAAGGATAATTATTTGCTCCTTGATCTAATCTACCTCCATTATCGCTTAAAAATATAATTAAGGTATTCTCTAATTGTTTCGTTTCTTTTAATGCTTCAACCACTTTTTTAACTCCTCTATCAACTGCATAAACCATTGCTGCATAAGTTCTTCTTTTTTCATCTTTAATAGATTCAAACAACTTTAAATCTTCTTTTTTAGCTTCTAAAGGTGTATGAGGTGCATTATATGATAAATATAAAAAGAATGGTTTTTTGGTTTTAGCTGCATCATTAACAAAACGAACAGCCTCTCTAGACAGAGCATCTGTAACGTATTCTGTTTCTACAACTTCTTCTCCGTTATGTTCTAATGGCAATAAATATTCGAAAATATGTTTGTTTCCTGCTTTTTTTCTAATTTCATAAGCTTTCATAAATTGTTCAGGAAAATAATTATGACCTCCTCCTAAAAATCCATAAAAATCATCGAATCCTCTATTGTTTGGGTGGTATTTTTCAACAGCCCCCAAATGCCACTTTCCTAATGCTCCTGTATAGTATCCAGCATTTTGCAAAGTAGAACTTATAAATGTTTCGTTTACATCTATTCCTTCTCCAATAATTTCACTATTTGGAGGTAAATTAAACTGAGATCCTATTGTATGCGGATAACGACCAGTCATTATACTTGCTCTACTTGGTCCACAAAAAGGATGTGTTACATAAGCAGATTTAAAAATAGTTCCTTTATTAGCTAACGCATCTAAATTTGGAGTTTTAATATCTGGAGATCCATTAAAGCCAACATCAGCATAGCCTAAATCATCGCATAAAATAAATAATATATTAGGTTTTATTTCTGATACTGTAACTGATGATTTCTTTTTTGTTGTTCTACAAGCACTTAATACAAAAGCAATACAACACATTAATAATTTAAAAGTATTGATACGAAACATAATTATAGGTTATCTTTTTGAAGAAGAAAGTCTTTAGTGCTATTTTAGAATTAAAGACTTTCTATGTGACTTATATATTTTTTAACTCTTCGCGCATTTTAGCTAAAAAAGGTGCTATTTCTTTATAAGATTTTCCAACTAACTTAATAAACTTTGTATTAAAAGTTTTACTAATTTCTTGGCTTTTAATTTTTTTATTTTCTTTTGACAATCCTTCTTTTACAGCCTTATTAAGATCTAAATAACTTTGAACCATTTCAGTTCTAAATTCTACTAATTCTTTTACTTGATCTTTATTTAAATCATACTCTTTTGTTGCTGTTTCTACAAAATGATTTATTTTTTTTTGTTGTGTTTTTATTTTTTGACCAAATGTAGTACTAACTGTTACTAATAAAATTATTAATAATATTACTTTTTTCATCTCACTTAAATTTTAAATTATTATTATTATTATTATATCTATAAATTACTTTTTTTTTGCCATACCCTAACATATTCAATCTCAAAATCTACAACACCATCGTCTTTTTCTCCTTCAGGGCTATTTAATTCTAAATCTTCTTTAGAATCTGGAACACCATGCCATGGAAATGTTTCCTGATCTAACCAAATATGAATTGGCCCGTCTAAAACCCAGCCATTAGGCAATCCTTTATCTTTAGCATAAGCATTTACTTGTTCTTTTGTAGCTCCTGTTTTATACTTACCATCAACATATAATTTTAATCCATCCTCATCCCACTCAATTCCATATACGTGAAAATCATCTGCTACTCTAAATCCATAATCTAAACGTTCTGTATAAACTGTTTTACCTTTTCCCTCTCTACTCCAATCATGAATTGACCACCAAAGCTCACGATCTTTCCATTCTTTTCCTTTTTGACGGTGATCTCCAAACTGTTCAAAAATATCTAGTTCGGTTTGGCTACCTGTTGCCCAAAAAGCACTAGTAATTTCTGCATCAGCAGCTTTACTTTTAATCTCCATATAACCGTATTTAAAATTTCTTCTCCCAATAAAACAAGCTGTGGTTATATTTTCATATTTTTCAATTTTATTATCAGGTCCCCAGGTTTGCTTGTTATCATCACTAAAAGGAAAATCGGGTTCCCAACGTGTTTCTAAAATTAACTTCCCATCTTCTAATCTATAATTTCTACCTGAAAATTGAGAAGGGGCACGACCTTTCCAAACTTTTTTATTAGGATAATCTGGATCTTTATAAACAGGTTTCCCATTTTCAAACTTTCCTACGATATACCATTTATCTTCGTCTATAACAGCATCTTCAAATTCATCACTAACATCTGTGTTTAAAACCCAATTTCCTTTATTGGATTGATCTGACAAAGGTAATAGCTCAATATTTTTGTCGTCTATTGCTGTATTAATAGTGCTTTTACAACTTAAAAAAAACACTAAGAGTAAGATTCCAATTACAACAAAACCAAATTCATTTTTTTTCATTCTTCTTTTTAAATATTTCAACTTCTTACTTTCACTTAACCCTAAAAGTTTTTATAGTTATTAATTTAACATCTTTTGTTTATCAAATAATAGGCATATTATATTTTCAACATAATTTATGTATTTTGGTAGTTAAACTATTACTGGTTATCCTATTTAGAATAATCAGTAAATACTTATAAACTTCAATTTCAAACAATATTACAACCTAATATTTTTATGACTACCTAACAACTCTACCAGATCCAGAACCTTGCATTAAAGATTCTACTTCTGAACGTGTAGAATAATTAAAATCTCCTTTTATAGAGTGTTTTAAACAAGAGGCTGCTACTGCATATTTTACAGCAACTTGAGGATCTGACAATTCTGCTGTTGTTAACGCAAAAACCAAACCACCTGCAAATGAATCTCCACCTCCCACACGGTCAACAATATTTTTAATTTCATACGGTTGATAGTTATTATTTAAATCTAGTGGTGCAAAAAAAGGTTTATCTGTAGCTGCATCATATAACATTGCTCCCCAATTATTATGTGAAGCTGAATAACTTTCACGTAATGTAATCGCTACTTTTTTTACATTTGGAAATTGTTCAACAACTTGACGAGCTACATCTGGATAACGAGAAGTATCTAATTTTCCAGCATGTACATCTGTATTTCCAGCTCTAATTCCTAAAACATCATAGCAATCTTCCTCATTTCCAATAACAACATCAATAAATGGTAAGATTTTGCGCATTGTTTCTTGAGCTAATTCACGAGCAAATTTAGAGCTGTCCCAATCCCATAATTTTCCTCTAAAATTTAAATCTATTGAAACCGAGGCTCCTGTTTCTTTTGCTTTTTTTGCCGCATATAAAGTTGCTTCAGCTGCATTTTTAGATAATGCAGGTGTAATCCCACTTAAATGCAACCAACTTGCTCCTTTAAAAATATTTTCCCAATCATATGCTTCAGCTGGTGTAATTGCAATTGCAGAATCTGCACGGTCATAAATTACATTACTTGGTCTTTGATTAGCTCCTGTTTCTAGAAAATATAATCCTAAACGACCTTTATCTGTTCGTAAAACATATTGTGTATCTACACCCACAGAACGAACAGCATCGATAGTTGCTTCAGCTAAGGCATGTTTTGGCAAAGCTGTAACATAACGTGCATTTCCTCCAAAATTACAAATTGATGCAGCTACACTTGCTTCTGCACCTGCATAAGTCATATCAAACTGACGTGTTTGTCTTAATCGTAAATTATCAGGAGCAGCTATGCGCCCCATTATTTCTCCAAATGTTACAATTGTATTCATATCGTTAATTCTTTTTTATTGATTCGTAATAAGTACTTTTTTGTTAGGTTTAAAAACTAAAATTTAAAGTGCTTATTAACGTTATTTTTGTGATTTGATACTTTTAATTAAGGTTCTTATTTGTTTGGCATTTTTTGTTATTTCTGCCCAATTCTCAGATTGAATTAACGGACGTTTTGCCACCCAAGACCCTCCAATTGCAGTAATTAAAGGTGATTCTAAATAACTGCTTGCATTTTCTAAGTTACACCCTCCTAATGGTATAAAAGTTGGATTCAAATATTGATAAGGAGCTACCATATTTTTTAAGTGTTCCATACCTCCTGAAGATTCTGCAGGAAAATATTTTAAAACTCTACAGCCTTCCTCTAATGCCATCTCAATATCTGTTGGAGTCATAATTCCTGGAGCAAAAGACAATCCTTGTTTTCTAGCTTCTGCAATAATTTTAGGATTACAACCTGGAGAAACAGCAAAATCTGCTCCTGCATCTACAACTGCACTAACTTGGTCTTTTGTTAAAACAGTTCCAAAGCCCAAACAAATTTCTGACACTTCTTTTTTTATTAATCGTGCAGCATCTAATGCTACAGGCGTACGAAGTGTTAATTCTATTGTATCAACTCCTCCTGCTAAAAGTGCTCTAGAAACTGGAACTACATGTTTTAAATCATCAATGATAAGAACCGCTATAATACCAGCTTCATCAATTTTTTTAATAATTTCAGGTGACATAGCCTGTTGATTTATTGGATACATAATTATCTATTTTTTCTAATTTGAATTATTCTTTTATTTCCAAAAATTCTATAGGAGATCCATTATTATTAATATAGACCACCCGAACTCCTTCGGCTGGTGAAAAAATTTCCCCTAAAACTTTTCTCCCCAAAATTGCATTTTCAATATTATCTACTAGATAAGAAACATGCGGCATTGTTTTTACCATTTCAGACACCAAGCTATCTTTATCAAACTTTACAAATTCAACATTAAACTCATCTTTATTAAAGTCTGTATAATGAAATTTTCCAGGTTCACAAAAACCATCCCATTTCATATCTTCTGTAGTTGGTATTCCTATATGACTAAATTTATATTCCATTTTATGAGTTTAAATAGTTAAATATTAAAGTTTTGAATTTATTTATACATACAAAATACGCTTAAATTCATGGTTTCGTATTGTTTAAATTTACCCTTTATTCACCTTATTTTATCCTTACGAAGACATAGCTTATTACACTATTAAAAATGAAACACGAGAGCTATAGAAGTGTAAAAATGAAGAATAATTACCTTAAAATTAGTTTGCTTAAAACTTATTTTAGTTAGAAAAACCTAGTAATTAGAAAGCGAGTTTAAAACAAAATCAGAAGCCTTAACAAACTAAAAATCAATTTATAAACACAAAAAGAGCTGAAATAAATCAGCTCTTTAATATTTAACAACTTTTATGAAATAAATATTCTATTATTTCTATGCTATTTTAATTTATATTTAAAATGTATTTATGGAATAATTCAATTAAAAAAAATTATTATTCAAATGGAAACAATTTTGAAGCTTCACTCTCTTTAATCATTATCTGCTTTATTTTAGCTGTAATTTCTGGATATTTTGCTGCTACGTTTGTAGTTTCAGCTTCATCATTTAATAAATTATACAACTCTAATTCTCCTTGTTTATTTTTATTATTTATATTGTACCACACACCTTTCCATGGTCCCATTCTAACAGCTTTTCTACCTTGTCTAATATTAAATTCCCAATATAAATAATCGTGCTCTTTTTGATTATTTTTATTTAATAATGTTGGTACTAATGAAATTCCATCAATATTTTCAGGTACTTCAGCACCAACAATTTCTGTTATAGTTGGAACAATATCCCAAAATGCAGATACATGATTTGTAACACTTCCTTCTTTTATATTATTAGGCCAAACAACAATAAAAGGAGCTCTTATTCCACCTTCATACAAATCTCTCTTATAACCTCTAAATCCAAAGGTACTATTAAAAAAATCAGGGTTTACGCCACCTTCTTGTGTTGGTCCATTATCACTTGCAAACATTATTATTGTATTGTCTGCAATACCTAATTCATGTACTTTATTAATAATTTGACCAACATAAGCATCTATTCGTGAAACCATAGTAGCATATGTAGCTCTTGGCTTTTCAACAGAACTATACTCGTACCATACCATATTTGGGCCATAATCAGAAGTATATTTATTGTCTTCGGTATAAGGTATTTCTTCAAATTTACCATCATACATCGCAAAAATTGAGTCTTTTGGTGAAATTAATTCTGTATGTGGTAACGCTAAAGGAACGTAGGCAAAAAATGGTTTATTTTTATTTTCATCTAAAAACTTAAGCGTATATTCTTGTATTTTATCTTGTGAATAAACAATTGTATTTATACCGTCATTGCCTTTTAATGAATCTCTTTTTTGATTATGGTTTAAATATGGTGGATAATACCTATGTGCTAATTTTTGACAATTATAACCGTAGAACTCATCAAAACCTTGATTATTTGGATCACCTTCTCCAAAACCAAGCCCCCATTTTCCAAACATTCCGGTAGTATAACCTTTATCTTTTAAAATCTCTGCCAATGTAAGTGCATCTTTAGGCAATGGCACTTGTCCTTCTTGACCATTGGAAGCCTCTTTATTCCCTCTAATTGGTGTATGACCTGTGTGTTGCCCTGTCATTAACGTTGATCGAGAAGGAGCACATACAGCTGCGCCACTGTAATGTTGCGTAAACTTCATTCCTTTAAAAGCCATTTGGTCTATATTTGGAGTCTGAATCTTTGTTTGTCCATAAACTCCTAAATCTCCAATTCCCATATCATCAGCCAAAATATAAATAATATTTGGGTATTTATTTTGACCTAAAACATTCATTTTTTCTTTTACTTGCGAATAAGAAACTCCTATTGTAGAAACAAGTACAGCAAGTAATATTATTTTATTCTTCATATTTTATATAATTGGTACTTTTAAATTAATCTATTAAAAAAGGCATTTAAAGGCTACTAGAGCTGTTAAATGCCTTTAAAATTGCTCTTAATAAAACATTAATTATAGATAGCTCTGAAACTATCTAAACTGAACTTCTTTAACTCCTATTTTATAATCTTTTCCTCTTAACTTTTCAAAAATATTTTTTAGTTCTGAAAGTTTTTCAGGATTAGATTCCGCTAAATTATTTTGCTGACCTTTATCTTCTTTTACATTGTATAATTGTTCATAAGGAAAGTTACCTACCTCTATACCTACTTTTTCTCTATAATTTTTACCTTTATAACCTGGTATATAAACCCAATCTCCACTTCTTAAAGCTGTTTTCCCTGTTGCTTCAATTATTAAATTATCTCTTCCTTTATCTGTTTTTCCTAAAAAGGTTTTTAATAAATCTTTACTATCTGTAGACGCTTCAGTAGTACCTGTTAAAGTTGCTAAAGAAGCTAATAAATCCATCTGACAGACAATTGCATCAGAAACTGTTGGTTCTATTTTTCCTTTCCAATATGTTATTAAAGGGACTCTTGTTCCGGCTTCAAAAATACTGTATTTACCACCTCTAAAACCACCTTTAGGATCGTGATTTCCTAATTTTTCAACGGCATCATCAAAATAACCATCATTTAAAACAGGACCATTATCACTTGAAAACACAACTAATGTATTCTCTAACAAGCCTTCATCTTCTAAGGTTTTCATAAATTCTCCAATACACCAATCTGCTTCTAAAATAACATCTCCACGTGGTCCCATTCCAGATTTACCAACAAATCTTGGGTTTGGCGTTCTAGGCACATGAGGTTGCTGCATTGCATAATATAAAAAGAAAGGTTTGTCTTTATGTGTTTTTACATATTCTTGTGCTTTTTCTAAAAAATGATCGGCCATATCAATATCACTCCATTTTGCTGCTTCTCCACCTTTCATAAATCCTATTCTTGGTATTCCATTTACAATACTATTATTATGACCATGGTGCCACTTCATTTTAAGCATTTCTGGATTTGTAATTGCTGTAGGTTCACCTTCAAAATTATTTTTATAATCTACTTGAATAGGATCTTCTTTATCTAACCCAACAACATTTCCATTATCAATATATACTGTTGGAACACGATCTTGTGTTGCAGCCATAATATAAGCACTGTCAAAACCAACTTCATTTGGTCCTGGAGACACTCTATTATTCCAATTTACAACACCTGTACCCAATCCTAAATGCCATTTACCAACAACTGCCGTTTGATATCCTTGTTTTTTTAACATTTTTGGTAATGTTTGTTGTTCTGTACTAATTAATAAAGGCGCCGTTCCTGGTAATATTTTAGCATCTTTGTTTCTCCAAGGATACACGCCTGTTAGCAATCCATACCTACTTGGTGTACAAGTTGCTGAAGTTGCATATCCATTTGTAAATTTAACACCTTCATTAGCTAAAGCATCTATATTAGGTGTTTGAATTTCTGTTGCCCCAAAAGAACTTAAATCTCCATAACCTAAATCATCTAAATAAATAATAACAATATTAGGTTTTGCCTGCGTTGTTGCAGTTTCAATCTCTTTTGCCTTTTCTTTACAAGAAACCAAACTTAAAATTGTTACAATAAGAACTAATAAGCTACTGATTTTTCTTAAAAAATTGATTTTCATTTTTTTATCTCTCAAATTATTAAATTATATACAAATGTCTGTTGAAAAAAAATGTTTTCAACAGACATTTATAGTATTTTATGACCTAGGAATTAATTTAATCCAACTTAAATTATCAAAATACATTTTTTGTAATCCTACAGCATCAGAATTATTAGATGTTACAATTTTTAAATCGAATCTTACTCCTGAAGCAATAGCTGTTGTTGTAATATCTTGACTAATTTCAACCCATTCACCACGAGGTAAATTTTCAATATCCCAAACTATTTCTTGACTAGGTTTTTGAATAATGTTAGTGAATGTTTTCATAGTATTACCTGGCTCAAGGTAAACCATATAAGATACTCTGTAAGTACCTGCTTCTATTCCATTAGGTTTAGAAAAATCTGATCCTTGTAACGCTACAGTTACCACTCCGTCTGCGCTTTCATATTTCATAGATGCTTCACCTGCATAAAATTTATCGGTGGTTCTATAAAATGGCAATCCTAAATTATCATTAGCAGCACCAACCCAATAACCATCACAATCGGCTTTTCTAGTTGTATTTCCTGAAGAAGAAGCATTTTCAAATCCAGCCCACGATTCTACTAACACATTACTTCCTAAGTCCATAGTAACTATAGTTGGTTCAAAGTCATCTAACACTCTAGAATCTACTGAAACTATATTTCCTCCAGAATAAGCAAGTCTTATAGTATCTGTATTATAAACTGGTTCTGCTAATGTTAATTCTATAATAGTAGCATCTTGTGAATTTATTTTAGCTGAGCTTACAGCTATATTTTGGTCAAAACCAGCTATTTCATTAGTTACATGTACTGTAAAAAAATCTTCTTGTTGTACCAAAGCAGCTACTTCTCCAGTAACGCTAAAAGAAATTACATTATCTGCAATACTAACTTTACCTGTTCTTACAAACGGTGCTGTAGATGGTAATACTTCAATTTTTAAAGGAATTATTTTTGATATTGTCTTTTTAGGAACTTCTTCACCAGCTCTAATAGATTCCATATAACTTGTAAATTCTCCTAACTTATTATATTTTACAATTGTAGTATCTCCTCCACTTGTTTCTGGCTTTGCTCCTTCAAGATACCATTTTCTTCCTGTTGGTCTTCCTTGTGTTGATTTATCTACATAAACCAAATCTTGACCTGCTTCAATAGATACAGTTTGCCAAGTATCAATTTCTTCTTCTGAAGGGTTTTGATCTTGCGTTAATGTTAACACCTTTACCAATGTTGGATTTAATGGGTCTGTATAATCATATTTAAAAACTTCACAAGCAGGATTTGGATTATCAAAAACATCTATGGTAAATTTTTGTTCAACTTCCCAAGAACCATCTGAAAGTTTTGAAGAATTTGCTACAGAATCTTTAAAAACATTTGTAAGAACTACTTCTTGAATACCAGGCTCAACAAAAAGCACATTTGCTAAATCTTCAGCTGATTCAGTTCCCGGAATTATAAAAGGTGTATAAATTGAATCTTTATCTGTAATCTCTTTATTTAAAAAATTACAAGAAGCAGGAATTGTCCATTTATGACTTATTGCATTTTGTGAAACATCATAAAAAGCAATATAATTATCTATGTTTATTTGTTTCTCTGTAAGATCAAAATTTGCTGCTACTCCATCACCAGTATACCAAGAAAAACTTGAATAATCTCCGAAAGGTGCTTCATAATCATCTTCGCAACCTATAGTAAAGCCTAAGGTTAAAAATAATAGTGATATGATTAATATTTTTTTCATTTTATTGATTTTAAATTAGTTAATTTACGTTTGAATTATTTAATACTTCAGTTAAAGGAAGAGGTAAATATCCGTGTAAACCTTCATTATAATTGGCCGCAGCCTGCACATATTCTTTAATTGTTATTTTATTATTAGAAGGATCTTCACTTAAACCTAATTGAAGTAAACTTGCAGCCCGTTTAGCTGTAGTTCCTTCTTCAGTTGTATAAGAATAATCAATTAAATTAAAATCTAAAGCTGCTAAATCTTCAAAACGTTGTTTTGTAACTCCCCATCTTCTTAAATCTATTGTTCTAGTATCAAAACCTTCACAAGCTAGTTCTAATGGACGTTCAACAAACATTAGTTGTTCCATTAAAGTTTCTTCTGTATAAGTTACACCATTAAAATCATGTCCCGATCCATCATCTTCACCTAGTAATACTAACCCCCAACGTTGACGAATTTTATTAATATATTTTAAAGCTCCGTCAATATCTCCTGTTTTAATTAAACATTCTGCATACATTAAATAAACATCTGCTAAGCGATTAACAACAACATTTTTTCCTGATTTCCATGGTGAATCGCCTACTTCAGGTTCTTTTGTTACAATGTCATGATTTGTGAATTTTTTAAAATTCGAAAATATTGTATTTGTAAACCCTACCACCTGATTAGCCGCAGCATATTTGTAGTATTCAGATTGATTATCGTTTACAACAGCTATCATTTTCGCTCCTCTTAATGGAATATCTCTTAATTTAAGCCCCCCTGCCCCATCATCTACATAATTACGATTGTCTTGAGAATCTAAAGGTTCCGTTGAATATTCATATGTAAGCCAAGCTGCTGGAACAAATTCACTTGCACCTTGTATAATTCCAGTTGGTGCGGTATATCTAGCCCATCTTGTAAAGAAACTTTCTTCGTCCCATTGTGTTTCTTCTGTTTGCTGTACAGCTGAATAATTTAATTCAAAAATAGATTCATCATTATAATCTCCAGCTGACGTAAATAACAAGTTAACTTCATCTCCTTCTAACAATCTATAACCATAAGCTCCATTATTTATAACATCACTTAAATATTCTTTTGCTTTTTCATATTCTTCAGTGTATAGGTAACTTTTTCCTAAAATAGTTGCTGCTGTACCCGCTGTAACTCTTGATTTTTGCTCAAACTGAGCTGGTAAATTTTCATATGCATATTGTAAATCTTCTCTAAAAAAAGCAATTACTTCTTCAGATGAAGATACTGGCTTTGAAAATTCCTCAGCATTTCCAGGTACAGATTCTCTAATTACAATTTTACCTTCATTATAACTTGAATGCAAGTAAAAATGAACTAAACCTCTAAAAAATCGGGCTTGCCCCATTTGTTCTGTCCATCTAGCATCACTCTTATACTCTTCATCCATATTATTTAGCCCTTCAATTACTTGATTTGCTCTAAAAATAACTTGGTACATAGCATCCCATCTTTGACTAACTTCTTTATTTGTATTACTAAATGTTTTATAATACCAAGGTTGTCCTGTACCTAAAGGACTTGTTCTAAATTTTGGATATGCTATATCACTTCTCCAAGATTCAACATTATAGAATAAAATAAAGTGATTTAACATAGCTCCATATACTGAGGTTAAATTAGCATCTGTTTCTTCTAAATTTGACCAGTAAATATCTGCTGATATATTATTTGGATTATCTTCTTCTAGATAATCTGAACAAGATTGCACTGAGAATGTTAATGCAATTATACTTATAAAATATATTATATGTTTTTTCATGTGAATATTTTTATTATTAAAAATTAAATTTAATACCTAAACTATATAATGAAGCTAAAGGATATCTTGAAACATCCATTCCATTTCTAGCTACGTTAGCCCCTCCTACTTCAGGATCATATCCCTCATATTTAGTAAATGTTAATGCATTTTGAGCCAAAACAAAAATTCTAAAATTTGAAATATTTAATTTTTCTAATTTCTTTTTTGGAATTGTATACCCTATAGAAACTAATTTCAATCTTATATAATCACCATCTTCTAGCCAATAGTCTGTAGTAGCAACTAAATTAGGTAGCCCACTTTTAGAATCTCCTGTCCATAATGGAATATTTGATGTTGGATTTTCTGGAGTCCACATATTTACTAAATCTCCGTGGGTTGCGTATGTATAGGTTGCAGCTTTTGTTCCATTCATAATTTCTGCTCCACTTGAACCATACCAATTCATTGTAAAGTCGAAATTATTATAAATCCATTTAAAATTAAATCCAATTTCAAAATCAGATTGTCCACTTCCCATATAATGTCTATCTTCTACAGTTATATCTCCATCATCATTATGATCTACATATATTAAATCTCCAAAATCTGCATTTATTTTTGAAGGATATTTTCTATATGCATCTAATTGCTCTTGGGTTTGAATTACTCCATCTGTTTCATATAACCAAAAAGCACCTGCTTCATATCCTTCAGCTAAAACTGTAACCATTGAATTAGTATCTCCGGAAATTAATGTAGAATTTGAGTTATAGATTAAATTTCTATCACCTTCCATACTTGTAATTTCGTTATCATTCATTGCAAAAACAGCATTTGCTTGTAACTTATGTTTACCAAAAGATTTTTGATATCCTGCAGCTATTTCTAAACCTGTATTTTTCATATCACCAACATTTAATGTAATACTTGGATCATAATAAGCTCCTGCAGAACCAGGTAATTCAACTTGAAACAACATATCATCTTTATTGGTTATATAATAATCTGCTGTTAACGTTATACTATTTTTAAGAAAAGAAAAGTCAAAACCAAGGTTTTGTTGAACAGAAGTTTCCCATTTAACATCTCTATTAGCATAGGATTTTATAGAAGAGCCATAATTTACATAGTTATCAGACTCATCAAAAATATAATCACTTCCTTGTTCAATACTACTTGAATATTCGTAAGCAGGGAAACTTTCATTTCCTACAGTACCATAACTAGCTCTAATTTTAAAATTATTTACAATTGGCTTAATTGATTCCCAAAAGTTTTCATCAGAAACATTCCAACCTAAAGAAACTGAAGGAAATGTACCCCAACGATTTGCTTCACCAAATTTAGAAGAACCATCTTTACGAATAACACCAGAAAATAAATACTTCCCTTTATAATCATATTGAATTCTTCCTAAAAAACTTAATATTTTAGTATTATAATTAAATCCTGAGTAAGCATCAGGATTAATTGTAGCCCCATTTAACACTTCTACATTTTCATTTGTTACACCTTGTTTATAAGCTGTAAAAGTTTCATAACTGTTCTCATAAACAGAACCATTTAATACAGCACCTACAGTATGATCTCCAAAAGATTCTTTATAATCTAACCCTACATCAAAAGAAAAAGTTGTTGCTCTAGATGTAGTTGCTTGTACATAACTTTTTGTTGGATCTACTTCACTTGTTCCCTCTAAAACATTAGTAACAGTATAAGGAGGTACAAAAATATTTCTTAAATAATTAGTAGTGGATCCTCCTACGTTTGATGTAAGTTTTAATTGGTCCATTAACTTTCTTGTAACACTTAAACTTGTATTTAAACGATCACTTTTACTATTATCTTTTCTCTTTAAACTATTTACTAGTATATTTAACGGTGTAGTAACACCTCCTGTACCATCAGTAAAAACTTCACTTGCATCAGGGTCAACTTCTGGGTAATATGATGGATAACGTTGTGCATTTACAATTAAACCATTACTGGCTCTTTCAGTATCTTGTATAGTAAACGCAATACTTGAAGTAATTTTCCATTTATCTACATTGTATGAAGTTGTCGCACGTCCATTATATCTTTTATATCCTGAATTTAACAATACACCTTCTTGATTAAAAAATCCACCTACAGCATTGTATGAAAAATCTCCTGTACCTCCTGAAACATTTAAAGAGTATTGCTGTGTACTTGCATTATCTACCAATACATAATCGCTAAATTTATTATCATTATTTAACCATTCTGGATTTTTACTTGGTCCTGGTTCATAATTCCAATCTGTATAGGCATATCTCATATTTTCAAAATATACTCTATCATTAGTATTCATTAAAGGAACATCTTCTCCTAAATGTTGCACCCCATAATTTGCATCAATACTAACATTTGTTTTTCCTACTTTTCCTTTTTTAGTTGTTATTAAAATAACCCCCGCTGCACCTCTTGTTCCATAAACTGCTGCAGAAGCGGCGTCTTTTAACACATCAATAGTTTCAATTTCGTTAGCACTTAAGCCTGGATCTCCTTGTTGTGGAATACCGTCAACAACAAACAAAGGAGTGTTTGAGCCTCCTAAAGAAGTAATACCTCTAATTTGAATGCTTGATTCTGATCCAGGTTCACCCGAGGCACTAGTAATATTAACACCAGCAACTTGACCTTGTAACATTGATGCAACGTCTGAAGCTACAAATTCTTCAATATTTTCTGCTTTAACTTGAGAAACTGCTCCTGTTAATTCCTTTTTAGAAACAGTACCATATCCTATTACAACAACCTCTTCTAAACTTTGAGTATCTGTAGCCATTGAGATATTAAGTTGACTTTTTTCTACTTTAATAGATTTAGGAGTCATTCCAACAAAACTAAATACTAAAATATCTCCTTTTTTTGCTACAATGGAATATTCTCCATCAAAATTTGTAGTAGTTCCTGTATTTGTATCTTTAACAAGTACTGTAACACCTGGTATAGGAAATCCGTCTTCAACAGCAGTAACAACCCCTTGAACTGTAATTTCTTGCGCTTGTAAACTTATGGTAAACAAAAACACAAATACAGCAGAAAGTATACTACCTCTTACTTTGTTTGAAATAAATAATCTTTTGTTTTTCATTTGATTAACTTTGGTTTGGTTTGTATTAAATTGAGTTTAATTTGATTAAATTTTTATATAATAATTCTGTATTTTATCTAAATTTTAAGCTCTGTAAGTTTTCATCAGCTTCTAATATTATATTTGCTTTTCCTTTATACTTATTCTTTTGAAATTTTATATTTTTTGAATGTTCTATTTTAATTGCTGGATTTTCTGGGTATAACATTGAAAAACTACCTGAATTTGTAATTGTATTTCCTTTAAATAATAAACCATCGGTATTTATTATTTGTAAAACTAGATTATCGAATTGATTGAATTTATTATTGGTAATTTCAATATTTTTAAATGCTATATTTTGATTATCATCATCGGTATCAAATCGAATAACACCTCTATTAAAACCACTATGCTGACAATCTTGAAAAGTATTATTTTCAATCACTAAATCTTTAACACTTCCAGATTCATACCAACTGCTACTTTCAACTGGAATTAAAATAGCTTCCATTTCAGTACTAAAATAATTATTCTTAATTACCGTTTTTTTTGGTGTAGAAATTAATAAGCCTCTGGCTCTATTATTACTTATATTACAATTATCTACAGTAAATTCTGGGTAAGCATCTAAATTTTCTACTAAATCTCCAGTTTTTAAATTTGAAGGAACTTTTTCATTAAATGTAATTATTTGATACCTTCCATTTAAGTATTGTATATTTTTAATTGTTGCTTTATCATAAGGATCGAAAGAATCACTTAAACGTACAAAACCTAAATTATCATTAGGTTGCCCTACTACAAATCCTTGTTGTTGATGGTGTCCCATTCTAACACCAATACTATATTCATCTATAATATCTACAACTATTTGATAAGTACCATGTACATTTGAAGCATCATCTAATTGATTTTGAAATGTACAGTTTTTTAATACTACTTTTCCTCTACAACCTACAAAGTGTGTTGCATCAGCAGTTGTAGAAACCATACGCCCTTTAGAAGGGGTTACATTAAAATTATCTAATATTAAATCTGAAGAATTTTCTGCAATAATCCCCATACCTCCAGCATGGTGAACATTTACATTAAGTGCATTAAATCCACTAGTTTGCGTTATTCTAAAAGCAGGAGAAACGCGATTATAACCTTGACTGCCCTTCATAGTTAAAATCATTCCAACTGGAGGTAGTTCTTTTTTATGTCCATACACACGGACAAGTCCTGGTTTTAATTGCTCTACTTTGGCTCTATTTTCCCACCCAACATTTCTTATTGCTAAATCTTTAGTATCAACTCCATATTTATACTTAATTTTATCTATATTATTAGTAATAGAAGTTTTTGATTTTGTTGATATATTGGTATACTTTTCTGTTTCAAAAGCAATAGCTTTTCTTTCAGGATCATATAAAATAGATTGCCCTAAACTATGTTCGTAGTATTCTTTTATAAAAAATATTTCACCATTTCTTATATCGTAAGGATACTCATCTGATATTTGCATATCAAAAGTTTTATTTTTTTCATTATTTGCCACAATAAGCCCTTCACTATGAAATGCCTCATTCCAATCTATTGAAACATTTTTAACTGTAATATTTGAACTGTTATCGATTAAAAAAGGAATTATAACTCCATGAAAAATAAAGGTAGAACCATTACCGTTTATTGTTAAGTTTTTAAAATCAAAAATTGGAAATGGTGTTTTTACCATTAAATCTCCATGATTAGAGATATAACAGAATTTCTCATAACCCTTATCTGGATAAAAATGATAAGTTCCTTTTTCAAAACTTATTTCAGAAATCGGCTTTTCTTTAGCCTCTAATATTCTAGCAACCACTGCTGGAGTAGCATCATCAGAAATTGTTACACTAAAATAAACTGGTTCTGCTTTTAATATTTTTGAATTACTAGCAAATAAAAATCCGGTTACTATTAGTATTGTTATAATTAAAAGTTTAGATATTGATTTATACTTTATCATTTTTTTACAGTTAAGCTTATGTTATTTTTAATTTATAGTATAAAATTTGAAATTTAACAGCATTAACTTGTATTAAAGAGTAAATAAAATGTCTTCATAAGTATAATCAACTAACCCACAGTGATTAACAAACTTAAAAACTATAAACCATTTTAAATTTCAACAAAAAAAAAGTAACAAAAAACTTAAAAACAAGTTCTTTATTACCTTTTTATATATTTATTTTAACTTTAAAAGTTAGTTCAGTTTAAAAACTACTTCCTGTTTTATAGTTTTTGAAGACACTTTTAATTTTATATTATTATTCGCTGAATTCGTAATTTTAATAATTACTAAGCATTTTCCTTTTTTAGTAAACCTTGAAATTGTATTAAAGTAATCAGTAGTATCATCTATACTTCCATTTGTAACTCCTATTATTTCTGCATCTCCTTCAATTTTAAAATTCAACTCAGTTTCTTTATGACCTATTAAATTTCCTTTTTCATCCACTACTTCAACCTCAACTTGTACTATATCACCACCTTTTAATCCTTCTTTTTTATAGGTATTAAAATTAAAATGATGAGGTTTCCCTGCCGTATTTAAAGCAAACTCACATACTTCTTTTCCATTAATAATACCTACTGCTTTTATAGTACCAGGTAGATAATTAATAGCTCTCCATTTCATAATAAAATTATCAATTTCCGATAATTTTTTATTCCCTAATTTCTTTCCGTTTAAATATAAATCTACTGACTCGCAATTTGTATAGGTTACTAAATCATAAGCTTTTCCTTTTTCTAAATTCCAAGTTTCATTCATTGGTGGTACTCCCCAACGTCCAGATGTTGAGAAATCATCTGCATCACCTTCATAAACCGCAATTCTAACCATAGGCTTTTCAGACCAAAAGGCTTCATATAGATAAGAAACTTCTTTTCTAAAACCTGCTAAATTAAGCAAACCAGTATCTGTACCTAATTTAGGATATTTTTTAGATTCTCCTAAATAATCGATTCCAGACCACAGAAACAAGCCCATATTAAAATCATTCTCCAAAACATCTAACCAAGGAGATTTTTCTATATTAGCAAACCTTTTTTCAGGTGTACTATTAAAGTACACATAACTTTCTGTGCTTACATATGGTTTTCCGGGTTTACGACTTCCTATTTCTTTACACCATTGTTCCCCATAATTTAAAGCTATTAAATCCATATACGAACAACTTTCAATAATGTCATTTACTTTTTCTGTAGGATCACCATCTCTTCCTCTTTCCATTCCAGATATAACTGGTCGTGTTGGATCTAGAGTTCTAACAAAACTTGCGTATTTTTTTAATCCATAATTTTGTCGATTATCTCCAGGACTATGATTTTCATTTCCTACACTCCAAATAATAACACTTGGGTGGTTTCTATCTCTAAAAACAGTTTGCTGATAATTCTTTTGCCATTCTAGATAAAAATTAGAATCACCAAAACCATTTGGATTAAAAAAAGTACTAGTTAAATCGCTATTTGCATAAGGCACATTATCATACCATTTATCTACAAATTCATTCATTACTAAAAAGCCCATTTTATCACATAAATCCATAAATTCTGGTGCAGCTGGATTGTGAGCAGTTCTAATGGCATTACACCCAATATCCTTTAATGTTTTTAATCTTCGTTCCCAAACTTCAATAGGTACAGCCGCTCCCAAAACTCCAGCTTCATGGTGTAAAGAAACACCTTTCATTTTTATGTTTTTACCATTTAAAAAGAAACCTTTTTCTGCATCAAAACGAATGCTACGAATACCAAAATTTGATTTATAATCATCTACTACTTTATTATCAACTACTATTTGAGTAATTGCAACATACATATTAGGAGTTCTATCGCTCCATAATTTTGGTGAATCAATTGTTATTTGTTGTTCTAAAGTATATTTTTTCATGAGTGTGGCATTAATTTCTGTTACAGCAAAACCAACATTTTCACCTTTTGAATTGTATACGATAGTTTTCAAATTAAAATCTACATTTCCTTTAAAATTTTCAACCGTAGTTTCAATATTTACAATTGCTTTTTCTTTTGAAACTTCTGGTGTTGTAATATAAGTTCCCCAATTAGCAATGTGTAATTTATCTGAAATTAACAACCACGTATTCCTATAAATACCTGATCCTGAATACCATCTGCAATTTGGCTGTACAGAGTTATCTACTTTTACAACAATAACATTCTTTTCACCAAACTTTAAATATGGTGAAATGTCAAAATAAAAACTGGTATACCCATCATATTGAATCCCTACATGTTCTCCATTAATCCAAATTTGTGAGTGTCTATAAACTCCATCAAATTGAATTTCAATTTGTTTATTTTTATAATTATCGGGTAAAATAAATTCTTTTCTATACCAGCCTATTCCACCTGGTAGCCAAGCATTTCTTCCTGAATTTTCTTCACTAAACTCATGTTCAACACTCCAATCATGTGGTAATTCTATATTTCTCCAATTAGTATCATAAAAGTTTTCATTACTAAATTCTAAAGTATCGTTTAAAATAAATTTCCAATTTTTATTAAAGTTTTCTTTTTTTCGTACTTTCAAATCTGGTTTGATTTGTGCTCCTATGTTAACCGTTAATAATATAAAAAGTATTAAATTATTTATTTTTATTAAACTCATTTTAAATTTATTATTCAATGTTTAACTTAAACTCACCTATTAAATCTCTTGATTTAGCGATTACTTTAACTTCACCTTTCTTTTTTCCAATTCTAATTAAAACCGATGCAATACCTGCTTCTGCTTTAATAGCTTCTAAATTCATAATTTCAACATCTCCTTCTAAATTTAATTCAACTTCATCTGAAAATTCAGGAATTATAGTTCCATTCTCATCAACAGCAGCAATGTATAAGAATAATACATCATTTACTCCTGCTTCTGGAGCTTTCCCACTTTCGTCCAACCAAACTTTTAAACTTGTTGCTTTTTTGGGTGTGATTACTATATCTTCTGCAACTTTTTTACCATTAATAAATCCTTCTGCTTTTAGGGTTCCTGCTTCAAAAGAACCAACATTAAAGGTAAATGGTGGATGATTTAAATTGGTTGTATTCTTATCTGAATCTGGTTGTTGCGTTGCAATTAATTTATCATTTAAAAATAATTTCACCTCATCACAGTTTGAGTAAACTTTTACATCAGTTGGTGATTTTTCGTTCCAATATGTTGCCAATTTTAAAACAACACCATCTTCAACAGTTCTCTGACTTTGATAAAAATAATATCCAAATTTTGGTAATCTAAAAATATCCATTAATCCAGAGTATTCTATATTATCATGGTATCCACGATTGTAATCATACATTACCCAATAACTATCTGAATATGCTTTAGTATTTAAATTATCGTTATGAGATTCTTGAACATTATATGCTTGTTGTAATAAACCAACCTCACCGTTTGCACGTGGTTGTCTACTACTCATTTCATCTCTTAATTCATTTGGTAATTTATCTTGATTTAAACCTGCATTTTTAGAATAATATTCCCAATCTCCATATTCAGAAACTGAATAAGGCTGATTTTCTTTTAATTCATGAGGATGTAAAATTCTATGTTGGCGCGCTTGTAAATAAATATCATAAACATCATCCATCCACCCACAAGAATATACGTGTTCTCCTGGATACTCTGCATGTACAATTTTATTTAACTCTTCCATAAAAAAGATGGGCATTTTTGTTTCGTTTAACGAAACTTCCCAAGCTAAAACACTTGGTCTATTTCTATCTCTACGAATTAAATTTGTAGCTGACTTATAGCAATACTCTCTAAAAGAATCGGTATCATTATAAAACTGCCATCCCATAATTGCATCAATTACAACTATTCCTAACTCATCACAAGCATCCATAAATGCAGGTGAATGTGGGTAGTGAGATAATCTTATATAATTGAAGCCTCCATCTTTAATTTTTTTAGCATCTCTATATTGAGCATTGTCAGATAAAGCATAACCAACAAAAGGATATTCTTGATGGCGATTTACACCTCTTAAAAATGTTTTTTCTCCATTTATATATAATTCATCGTTTTTAAATGTAAATTCTCTAATTCCAAAACGCGTAGTTCTTTTATCTACTATATTTCCATTAATTAAAACTGAAGTTTCTAAATGGTATAAATTAGGATCTTTTGGAGACCAAAGTTTTGCATTTACAATAGAAATTTGCTCTTCTAATTCAACATCTGATTCTGCCATAATTGAAACATCAGATGAAGTCACTTCTTTAACCAATTCATTTTTATAATAAACAGCGTGTTTTACTTCTAAATTACTAGCGTTTCTCTCTTCGTTTACAATATGAGTTTTAACATTTATAGTAGATTCTTCTTTAGAAACTTTTGGATAGGTAATAAAAATACCTCCACCCGCTACTTTATTTTCTAAAATTGGATTTGAAATATATACTTTATTTTTTACAGTTAACCAAGCATTTCTATACAAACCACCATACATATTAAAGTCTAATCTTTTTAATGGCTTTGGACCAGTTACCAAGTTATCTGTATTGTCTAATCTAATTGCAACTACATTTTTATCACCACTTTTTAAGTAATTTGTAATATCTACTACTACTGGTAAATAACCTCCATGATGCGATGAAACCTCTAATCCATTAATCCAAATTTTAGAATAGTTCATAGCTGCTTCTAATTCTAAAAACACCTTCTTATCCGATTCATTTTTTGGAACATCAAAAACTTTACGATACCAACAAATCCCTTGCCATTGGTTATTTACAACAAGTGGTTCAATATTTGCTGTGTGTGGCAAACTAACTTGTTGCCAACTTGAGTCATCAAACTCAATTGAATGCATTTTATCTTCAGTAAGATTGGAGTCACTTAGCAATTTAAATTTCCAATCTGAATTTATACTTATTTCATGTGTTGCACCTTTTTTACAAGATTGCAAGGCAAATACTGTAAAAAATAAAATTCCAATTAATTTAACAATTCTCATCTATATATTATTTTATTTGTTTTTTATTTTTTTTATATTCAGCACCATACTTCTTAAAACCAACTTCAACACCTTGTTGCATTTTCTTATAAACCTCAGGTTTTTCAGTTTTAATCCATTCTACTAAATCAACCGTGTTTTGTACTGATTTTGGTTCATAAATATCACTTACTGGTTTAAACTCTTCATCATAAGCTTTTGTTTTTGCTCTCATCATTTTTAAAACTGAAGCATAGTTTGGGTTATTAGCTAAATTTACCAATTCTTGAGGGTCATTTTTTAAATTATATAATTCTTCAGAGGGTTTTGAATCTTCAAAAAAGAAACTTTGATTTGCATTTAATTTTCCTTCTTTTTTTAAACCTCTCATTATGTGTACTGCTGGCCGATAAAACTCTAAATAAGCTTGATGTGCATCAAAAGGAATTTCTGGTTTATCGTTTCTAATATATTTCCATTCGTTTGAAGTAATTGCTCTCATTTTCTCTGGAATTTCATCCCATAAATCTCGTGCAGCATACACATACTCACGCTCAAAATCATCTGAAAACATAGGTTTACCACTCATATAATCTGGAATTTCAACACCTGCAAAATCTAAAATAGTAGCAGTAATATCGGTTGAACTCACAACATCATCTCTTACTTGACCTCCTTCTAAACCTTTTGGATAATGAATAATATAAGGAATTCTCAACCCTGCATCGTGTAAATATCCTTTTCCTTTAATATTACAACGACCATTATCTCCAATAAAAATAACAATAGTATTATCTGCCAGCCCTTTATCTTCTAACTCTTTAAAAATCATTCCTACTTCATTATCCATATATTCTACTTGGTCTAAATATTTAGCCCAATCTAATCTTATAGCCGGATCATCCGCATAATATTCAGGTAACACTACATCATTTGGATTTACTGGGTGTGCAGATTTCTCACGAACCTCATTCCACCATTCGCCTCTATGAGTAACAACTAATTGAATTTGAGCAAAAAATGGTTCATCAGATTTTTTAATTGTATCGTATTTATCAAACAGTCCAAATTTTGTTTTTCCATCCCATTCCCCTATTGGTTCATGCTTAAAATTCACATCAATCTTTCTACCTTTTTTCATTACTGATTGATTTCCCAAAATAGTTGTATACCCCGCCTCTCTTAATTTTTGAGTAAACGGTGTAAATTGGCTATCTAAAGGAACGTCTCTATTACTTCTATGGTTGTGTGAATTTGTTTTTACTTGATGTGTACCAATCATCATTGCAGACCTACTTGGTGAGCAAATAGAATTGGTTACAAAACAATTATTAAACTTAATTCCTTCTGCTGCCATTTTATTAAGATTTGGAGTTTTTACGGCTGGCATTCCATAACACTCTAAATCGGTACTCATATCTTCAGCCATAATCCAAATAATATTTGGTTTTTTAACTTCAACACTTTCCTTTTCTTGCGATTTACAACTTGTTAAGTTTATAACTAAAATTAACAAGAATGGATATACTATTATATTTTTCATTTAAATCTATTTTTTATTTAAAAACCCCTCCTGAATAAGGCCAATGTTCATCTTTAACACTCGCATTTCTTAAAATCTCATTTGCTTTTTTAACAATTTCTGGATGGGCATCAGAAATATCGTTTTGCTCGTATAAATCTTTTTCTAAATCGTAAATTTCTGTATGATAATTGTCTCCATATCTTACAGCTTTCCATTTTCCAAAACGAGTAGCCTGACGGAAGCCTTTAATACTTTTACCTTCTTGAATTTCCCAATATAAATAATCATGTTTTTTTTGTGGTTTTCCGAACAACTCAGGTACTATTGAAATACCATCTGTTTGTTTTGGAGCTTCTATTCCTGCAATTTCTGCTAGAGTTGGCATAATATCGTAAAACGTTGATGGATGGTTAGACTCGCCTGGTTTAATTTTATCTTTCCAATAAGCAATCATTGGTACACGAACACCACCTTCATAAACATCTCTTTTATATCCATTTAAATTTCCTGAGCTATTAAAAAATCGATAATCGTGATAATTCTCATTAGTAGGACCGTTATCACTTGTATAAATAATTATTGTATTCTCTAATTCACCTCTTTCTTCTAACTTATCAAATAAACGTTTAATTTGAGTATCTAACATTGTTATGCGAGCAGCATGACGTCTTTCAATTTCAGGCCACTCTTCAATTTTATCTAGATATAAATCATTTTTACTTAAAAAGTATTCATGTGCATGTGGAATTCTGTAAGACATGTATAAAAAGAATGGTTTATCTTCATCTTTATTATCTAAATAATCCAATGCAAAATTGGTTCTAAACTCATCTAAACAAGAGTAATCATTATAATTATAAAAAATAGAATCTTGGTTATTATTTACCCAATGAACACGTTCATCTATCTCATTCCCATTTTTATCTTCTCCCCATTGTTCTTGAACAGCATAATCAAAACCTCTTCCTTTAGCCCAAGTACTTACATCTTCTGGGACACCTAAATGCCATTTACCAATCATTGCAGATTGATATCCTGCTTCTTTCAACATTTCAGGAATTATAATTTCAGATTTTTTAAGCGGAACTCTATCCCATTTATTGTTTATATTCCCTTTGTTTCCTCTTATACTTGCATGTCCAGTATGTTTTCCTGTCATTAACACAGCTCTAGAAGGTGAACAAACTGAAGTACCAGCATAAAAGTCTGTAAACCGTAAACCTTTACTAGCTAAATCATCTAAAAAAGGCGTTTTTATAGTTTGTTGTCCGTAAGACCCTAATTCACCATACCCCATATCATCTGCTAATAAAAAAACAATATTAGGTTTACTTAATTTCTTAGCTTTTTGGGAAGTATTAACTTCTTTAGTTTCTTTTTTTACCTTATTTTCATTACAAGAGATTAACAGAATAACTCCGGTAAAGACAATTAATAACTGCTTAAATAATTTCATTTTATATTTGTTTTTGTTTAGTACACTGGAACAGCTTCTTTTTCCCAATTAGCAATAGCAATTTTTAATGTTTCTTCAATTTCTAAACCTTTTCCTATTAAATCATTCTTTTCACTTATATCTTTAGTAACATTAAATAATTGAAATTTACCACTATGATATTTAATCAGTTTCCAATCTCCATCAATTACAGCTGCATACTGATCTTCATAACTTCTAAAGAAAAATAACTTACGACTTTCAAATTTTTGTTCTTTAATAATTGGCATTAAACTTTTTCCTTGAATTCCATCTCCATCAAACTTTCTACCTGAAGCTATCTCCATTATAGTTGGATATAAATCAATAGATTGCACTGGAATTTCAGTTACACTTTTAGGCTTAGTAACACCTGGATAATATACTATAAAAGGAACACGAGCTCCACCTTCACCTAAAGTATTACCTCCTTTTTTTCCACCACTTAAAGGAGCATTAGAATACGCACCTCCTTGGTCTGAAATTAAAATAATTACAGTATTGTCTGCAATTCCCTTTTCTTCTAAAGCTTTTCTAACTTTACCTACTGATTTGTCTAATGTTTCAACCATTGCCCCATGATGTGCATACTTCCCTTCCATTCCTTTATCTTGGTATTTTTTTAATAATTCTTTTTTACCAATTGAAGGACCGTGTACTGTATAATACCAAAAAGACAACATAAAAGGATCTTGTTTATCGTAATTCTTAATAAAATCTGTGGCCTTATTAGTAAGCACTTCAGTTAAATAATCTCCTTCTTTCAATCCTGATTTTAAGAATCCTTTTGGATCATCTTCTTGCTTAAAAAATGGGTAATAATAATTTTTAGGATGTCCTGCATTAGTGGTTCCGTATACTTCATCAAAACCTTGCTTATCTGGAAAATGAGCTTGGTGACCTAAATGCCATTTTCCAATAAACGCGTTATAATATCCATATTCTTTTAAACGCTCTGCATAGGTTACCTCTTCTAAAGGCAAATAATTTATTGAAGGCATTTGAACAGGATCTTTTGGCCATAAATTATATTTTTCTACTTCTGGATTACCTGAAATATGACGTGGCATCTCCATTCTAACAGACTCTTTACCTGTTAATATTGCAGCTCTACTAGGGCTACAAGTTGGTGTAGGAATGTAAGCTCTATTAAAATCTAATCCGTCACTTTTTAATTGATCTATATTTGGTGTTTCAAAAAGCGGATTTCTATAACCAACATCTGCCCAACCCCAATCATCTACAAATAACAAAACAATATTTGGTTTTTTATTTTCTTTATTAGTTGAAACTTGTTTTTCCCCCTGTCCTTTACAAGTTATAAATAGCATTGCTACAAAAGCTACAAATGCGGTTAAAATTGTTTTTTTTGAAATCATAAGTTATCTGTATTATTTTATTAAATATGTTATAACATTTTCAACATCGTAAAAGTCCTTCTATATTTTAATAAATATGTTTCTATTAGTTTAGAAAATGTATTTGACTGTAAATTTATTAGTAAACACCTTTAAATTATAGTAAAAAACTACCTAATGATATTTAAAATTTATCTTTAAGAAATATTATATAAACTGTGCACATGACAGTGTAAACTACAAGCTTTTTTAAACATTCGTAAACGAATTAAGATAAAATAAGAAATGGAATAATTACATTTGAAGTTCTTTTTTCTACTTTATAACTTCTTTGTAATACACTAGAAGCCAAACCTAATTTAGTGCTGTCAATAATATTAACTGAGAAATTTCTAAAAACAAACAACTCTTATTGCTGCGGGTGATTACAAAAAATTTAAATAAGTAAAAAAATAACGCTATATATTTAAAGTAATAATTTTATTTGCAAAAGCAGTTCCTAAACGTTTTTGACCTTCGGTATTGTAATGTAAATTATCGGAATGTTTTGGAAAATCATTCCAGTTTTTATCTGTTGAAGTCTTAACAATCTCAATGGTATCATCTGAATTCGAAACTTGTTCCATAGCATCTCTAACCATAGCTGGGCCTTCTTTAAATTTTCTTGGTAGTGGGTTTACCTGACCAATTACAAATGGTAAATTTTCTATATTTAGATGGCTTCTGTACCCTTTTATTAAATTTTGAAGATTTTCTTTGTAGCTTAAAGCTGTAATTTCTTTGTTGGTATCGCTTTCACCTTGCATCCAAACCAAACCTAAAATCTTATATGATTTACCTTCTAAAATCAACCTTTTTAAGTTATTATCAATTAATTGTAAATGAGCTTGAAATAATTGTTGTTGTTTTCTAGAACCACGTTCTGCAAAATCAGCTTTTTCTTCAATCCAATTTGCGCTCCAAGCACCATATAATGATGTTCCTCCAACAGCCTTTTTTATTAATAAATATTCTTGATTTGGATTTGCTTCAGCCAATGTTAAGCCTATAAATATTTCTGGACCAAAATGCTTATTAAAATCGTATTTTTCAGATTCTATAGTATAATATGAAAGTGGTTTTGGTGCTATTTTAGGATTGTCCGAAGTACTTAACAACACTCTATCTGCTACTTTTTCAATTCTTGCTTTTACTGAATTATCTAAAATTTCATAATTTCCATGACCGCCATATTACTTTGCCCTGCTAATAAAACAACATAAACATCTTTATTTTGTGAAAAACTATAAGGGTGATAAGTACTAAAAATATTAAATATTTCATTAGTTACTATTTTAATTTTTTCTTCAATATTTTTCTAAAACGTTGAAGTATCACTTCATTTGCTTTATCATTCGCAATATTTGTCCATTCATTTGGATCAATGGTATGGTTATATAATTCTTCAAAACCATCTGGATAAACCGTATATCTATAGTGTTCACTTCTTAAAGAATGCATCTCTACTGCTTTAGAAGTCAGTGCTACTTCATTCCATTTGTTATTTGGATTATTTAGTAATGTTTTAATACTTTTACCATCTAAATCATCTTTAGCTGGTAACCCACATAAATCAATTAAAGTAGGGTAAACATCTATTAAAGATACAATTTTAGTACTTACACCAGATTCTTTATTTCTTGGATCAAAAATTAATAATGGAGTTTTGGCTGCTCGTTCCCAGAGTACATTTTTAGACCAATGTTCTTTTTCTCCTAAATGCCAACCGTGATCTCCCATTAAAACAACAATTGTATTTGTTGCGTAAGGACTTTTATTTAATGAATTTAATAACTCTCCTATACAAGCATCTGCAAAAGAAATATTTGCTAAATAGGCTCTAACAGCTTCTTTCCATTTATTAGTATCTAAAACAGCCTTATGAACACCTTTTTTCACCATATTATTCCCCATTCTACCAACATCTGCTAAATCATTTTCTAAAACTTCTGGCAATTGAATTTCATCTAAATTATAAAGATCAAAATATTTTTTTGGAGCATACCACGGTAAATGAGGTTTAAAAATACCACAAGCTACAAAAAATGGCTTTTCATGTTCTTGATTTATATAATCTGCACAAAACTCAGCTGATTTCCAATCGTTATTTTCTTCATCTGTTGTATCAGTGCCATACCAATCAAAAGATCTTAAAAACGATCCTTTTACGCCATATTCTTTTAAATTTAAGCCATGTGAATGTCTATCTTTAGCATCTGGATATACCGTACCAGCATTTCCAATACGTTCTACTTGAAATGACCCTGGATCACTTCCATGTTTTGGTTCTTCTTTACCCCCTCTAGCATTATGAAATATTTTACCTGCAGCAGCTGTACTATAACCATTTTGTTCAAAGTATTGTGGTAAAGTAATCGTATTTTCAAAACCTTCCATTTCTCTAAAAACTTCATTATTCCCATAAACCCCTGTTGTTGAAGGATTGTAACCTGTTAACATGCTTGTTCTTGAAGGGTTACACAATGCTGCTGAACAATAAGAATTTTTAAAAACAATACTCTTTTCGGCTAATTTATCAATATTAGGTGTAATTGCTTGTTGATTTCCTTCAAACGCTCCCACCCAATCATTCATATCATCTACCATGATTAATAATACATTTGGTTTTTCTTGTGCTAAACCAACAAAAACATTCACTAATAAAATCAGTACAATTAAATATTTTTTCATTATTACCTTTTTACAATTATAATACCAAATAACACTATATCTTTTAAATAAAATGTAGTTCATAGTTTCAAATATGTCACTATAAATAAAAATCTACTGATATCTTAAATTTATCTATTAAAATATAAACCGTGTTATATTGATACTAAAATTATAAGTTACTAATTATAAATTCAAAAGTATAGTTTCCTGAATGAATTATAAACTGAGGTAAAGTTTCAGATAAAGTTCCATTAACACTCATTTGAATTAAATCTAAATTTAAGGTATAAAAGCCTTGTTTTTCTAAATCAAATGGATGTTTTGCTTTTACAATATTATCTGCTGAATATGGCCAAATAGAGAATCCAAATTCTGGAGAACCTTTAATAGACAATCCTGTTTTAGCTTTGTTTGAAGTAGCTAATTTTAACCATCTCACATCGCTTCTATTTGCATTTTCTTGTGGAAATATATAGTTATAAAACAAATCGTCTGTTTTAAAAGTAAACTCATCAACTTCAGCACCTCTTTTTCTATCAATATAATTTTCCCAAGGACCTTTTCCATAAAATGTAGTATTTTTATACTTATTAGGAACTCCCATTGTTATACCATATCTAACAAGACCTGGTAAAGATTCCTTAGCATCCATATCCATTTTCACCACAATACGTCCATCACTTAAAAATCTATAACTAATTTCTAATTTAACTTCATTATTAAATTCTTTTTTAACAATAACTAGCATTTCATTAGTATTGTTTGCAGAACTTTTAACAGATGTAGTTTTTAATTTTTCATCTAAAAACTCCCAATATTTTCTTGATTCTTTAAACATTTTACTACTAGCACCTCTTAAATCATTATCTATAGGTGGTCTAAAAAAGTTTGGCTTTAAAGGCGAAATTATTTGTTCGGTTCCATTTGAAATAAAAGAGATTAATTCTCCTGTAGTTTTAGAAACTTTTGCTGAGAACTGTTTTCCTTTAACTATAATCTCATTATTTGTTTCTGTTGAAGTAATTACAGCTTTTGATGTAGAGACGTATTCATTAGAAAACGTTCTAGCTTTCAATAAAATTTGATCTTTAGCTACCTCATAACCTTTTGAAGCCCAAAAACGATCCGTTTTTTCGTGAACGCTAACTTTTATCCAATATTCTGCATTGTCTTTAAAACGCACTTTTTTAAATGGAATATTTAAAGTTGTAGTAGTTGCTGCTTTTACATCTACATTATCTAAAATACCAGCTTGTAATTCTTTACCGTTTTCAGAAAGTGACCATCTAACTTCATAAGCATTTAAATTAGTAACGTTTAAATGATTTATTGCTGAAATTTCCCCATTTTTCACATCAACATCTTCAAAATTAAATGGTTGAAAAATATATTTACATTCCCACGCATGTGGATTCGGTTTTCTATCTGGTGAAAAAACACCATTAATACAGAAATTTTTATCATTTGGAACATCGTCAAAATCACCACCGTATGCATAATATTTTTCACCTTTATCGTTTGTTGTTTCTAAACCTTGATCTATCATATCCCAAATAAAACCACCAATAAGGTTGGGTTTAGAATTAATTAAATCCCAATATTCACCAAGACCTCCTATTGAATTTCCCATTGCGTGCGCATACTCGCACATAATAATTGGTCTTTCTATATGTTTACTTTCAGACATTGCTTTTAATTGATAAATTTCAGGATACATTCTGCTCAATACATCAACATAATCTGGGTCATCTGGATTTGCATGTGCAGGACCTCTAAATATTTTTTGCCCTTCTTCTCCTTCTTTATAATCTGGATCAGTAGGATCTCCTTGAGCACCTTCATAATGAATAAAGCGAGACGGGTCGTAATCTCTAATCCAACCAGCTGCCGCAGCAAAAGCTGGACCCGACCCAGCTTCATTACCCATAGACCAAGAAATAATACTTGGGTTGTTTTTGTCTCTATCAACCATTCGCATAATTCTACTTAAAATAGGTATTGTTAAACTTGGTTGTTGCGGAGCATAACTACCTAAATGATGCGTTTCAATATTAGCTTCATCCATTACATACAGTCCATATTTATCACATAACTCATAAAAATAAGGATCGTTAGGATAATGAGAAGTACGCACTGCATTAAAATTAAATTGTTTTAATAATTTTATATCAGCTTCTAAATCTTCTCTAGTTAATGCTTTTCCTTTTGTTGGACTGTGATCGTGACGATTTACTCCCTTAATTTTTACAGGTTTACCATTTATTAATAGTTCATTTTTATCGCTAAAAGCAACTTTTCTAAATCCTATTTTCTGAGTTCTAGATTCAACTACATTTCCATTTGGGTCAGTAACGTCAATTACTAAAGTATATAAATATGGATTTTCTGAAGACCATTTATTAGGATTTTTAATATTCGCTTCTAAAAAAGCAAATTTTGTAATATCGCGTTGTGGCCAACGTTCAAAATGAATAGCTTCTATTGAAGCAGACATTGGTTTTTCTAATACTTTTTCATTATTTGCATTATATAATTCCGCATTTAATTTCCAACCTTTTAATTTTTCTTCATCTCCTTTTACCCAAACAATTGGTCTAATTTCTAGTTTTGCATCTTTTAAATCAGTATCAAATTTAGTTCTAACAAAAAAATCGTTTAACGCAATTTTTGGTTGAGCTAAAAGCATTACATCTCTATGAATACCACTTAAACGCCACATATCTTGATCTTCTAAATAACTTCCGTCACTCCATCTAAAAACTTGCACAGCTACTCTATTTTTTCCTTCAGAAATATATTCAGTAATATCAAATTCAGCAGCCAATCTACTTCCTTGGCTATACCCTACTTTTTCACCATTTACCCATACATAAAAAGCAGAAGAAACTCCTCCAAAATGAAGAATTATTGATTGATTATTCCAATCTTCTGGAATTGTAAAATCTCTATAATAACTTCCTACAGGATTGTCTCTATATTTTTCTACATATGGAAATTGTGGAGGATGTGGTCCCATATAATTAAAATTTCTAGTTCCTCCATTAAAAATATCTGGTGTAAAAGGGTATATTATATTCGAGTAGATTGGTTGTCCAAACCCTTCTACCTCCCAGTTTGAAGGCACAGGAATATCTTTCCAATCTTTTGAATTTCCATTAAAATCTTTTGCAATAAAATCTTGAGGTCTATCAGAAGATTTTCCCACGTAGTTAAATTTCCAAGTACCGTTTAAGGATTTCATTCTAGAGATATTTCTATCTCCGTTTAAAGCGTCTTGATGATTTTTGAATGAATACGTTGGAACACGCGATCGCATTTTGTTTTGTTCGAACATTAATTCGTTTTCCCAATCGTTTTGTTGTGCAACTGACGAAAAAAACACAAAAACAAGTAGCACACTAAAGACTAATTTTGATATTTTCATTATATTATGTGATATTAAATTTTTAAAGAATTTACTATATTCTTTCTTCATTTTATTATAATCTGCTCTTTACAAAATAAGCATTTTGTTCTATTTTGCAATTAGTTAAATTTACCTTTATTTCAGTATATATTACCTTTACCGTTAAATTTAATTTGTTTTAATATCTCTATAAAATAAATATCGAGGACCTTTCAAAAAAATCCTCGATATAAATATTATCAATAAATCAATTAAATACTAATAGGCAATATCTAAAAACCGCATTGAACCAGCCGGAACTTTTACTCTCATTAAATTATTCTTCACTTCTAAATCTTCGTTACTTAAAATGTCTACAACAGATTTAGGTTTATTATTTTGAAATGTAACAGTTACTACTCTTTCTTTAGGCGAAATATACCCAGGATCTACTATAATTAATCGTGAATGATTTTTATCTAATTTAATAACTGACCACGAAGCTCCTTTAACTATAATAGGCAAGGTTTTCTCTCCTTTTTCAACAGTTGCTTTTATAACTTCACCAAATTGATTTGCAGGAATTTCAGCTTCCCCGTCAAACCCAACTTTAGCATTAGAAACAACATAAGAAATATTCTTTTTTTGCAAATTTTCTTTAGATTCTATTGGTGCTACAGGAACCATACCGTATGGCATTTCTGGCATATAATTTAACCATCTGTATTTTACACCTAAAGCAGCATTTGAGAAATCATATTCTGGAATACTTGCACCAGCCCAATGCATTTGACTTAAAGAAAACACTGCATTTACATCATCTGAATTGTATTGTTTTAAATTATGATGATTGTCTACTGAATGAATCAATTTTTCATCTACATTTTTTATTAAATGCCAGGTACCGATTGATTGAATATTTTCTGGCTCTACAATTGGAAGCACTCCAGATTTCATTAAAGCAAATAACACATTAAGACCTGGTTCTTCAGTAAAATTATTATCTACAATTACTCCATAACGTGCACCGTAAGCCGCCATAATTACACCTTGTCTTAAATATGGAGAAATAGAATTTTGACCTCCTGGAGTTAAAGGTCTCCAGCTTGTAGGATTATCATCTACCAAACGCATAGCATAATCATTAACATAACCTCCTGAATGCATTCCTACTCTTCCAACTAAATTTAAATCTTGCGTTCTATTGCTTGTATCTTCTGAAGCTGGCACTAAAATATCGCTATATTTTCCCGAAAAAAACATATCTTTCCAAAGTGGTAAATGCGAAGTTGCTGCCCAAAACATATTTTTATATCTAAAATATAATTTTGCTCTGTTATTTTTTCGAATGGCTTTTGCCAAACGAGGCATATATTCATTTACAAAATATTTAACTCTAGGATCTTCAACATCTGCCATTTCAGCATATACAAAACCATAACAAGTATTTGGAGCCACTTCTAAAATTTGCTCCAATGTTTCAATTTGAATATAAAAAGGATCATTTCCATGTCCTGCCCAAAAAGTAAAAGGTTGCCCTTGTTTTTCGTAATCTTTAGCCATTTCAACAATATCTTCCCTAGAATCTAAATATTTACCACGTTTATCTTTTTTTAAAGCAACGTCTCCCATAACTTCAACCAAATGAGAACGGTCTGTACTTTCCTTTGGTGCTTTTTGAATTACAAATTTTATATCTTGTCCTTTCAGCTTTTCTACTTGAGGGTCAATTTCTTTAGAAGTAATCATTACCCAATCCTTCTTCGATTTTTTTTGATAACTAGGAGGTGTAAATTTTAAAGTTTGTTGATATAGTGTATTTAAATTCTCTTCAACCTCTAACATTCTACCTTCTTTTTCAAAAGAGGTTTCCCACCATTTTTTGTCATTTAAATTATAAAAATATAAGGCATTACCACCGTCAACTTCACCTGAGGCAATTAATTTATTTGATGTAGATTCAAAAGTGAAATCGTTAAAAACCATACTTCCATATCTTTTTCCTGCTTGTTGAAGTAAATTTCCTTCAGCATCCAACACAAATAAAATACCTCCATGTTTAAAAACTATTTCCTTACTATTTGGCAAATAAGTTCCTTGTGAATGTCCATAACGTTGTATTTCTTTTCTGGTAGCTTTAAACTGAGCTAATACATTAAATTCTGAATCTAACGCCATCATAAACGGCGTAAAGGAAATGTCTGCAAAAAACAACACATCATCCTTATTATCGTTATTTATATCAGCAATTGAAATATCCGTAACCATTGCTTTTCTCAAATCTTTCAACTGTTTTTCTTTAATTGAAACACTTTTTATTATTTCTTTTGTTTCAGGATTTAAAAACCCCATAAACTCCCAACGAAATTTATCGTGATTGTAGGTCATAACAAACAATGATTGCTTATTAGCTTCTATAAAATTTCCTGCTTCAATTTTTCTAAAAACTCCTTCAACCTTAGTTGTTGAAACTAATTTTCCATCTGCATTTAATTCGTATAAATTATAATCATTTCCACCTGCAAAAATTTGTATTTTTCCATTATTTACAACAGCTACTTCATTAAAACGAATTTTGTGGTTTGAAGTGAATTTCCAAAGTAATTTACCTGTACTACCATAACAATAAATAGTCCCATCTCCACTAGCGGCAATTACATCTTCATTTTCATCACCATTAACATCTGCTGCAACAATTTCAAATAAAACTGCTGGTGTTTGTGTTGGAATAGTCCAACGTTTTTCTCCATTCATTGTATAGGAAGATAAACCTCCTTCCAATTCTGAAATATACAATACGGTTTTATTATTAACGTTTGCTGTTATAGTACTTCTAATGGCACTTCCATCAATAGAAAAGCTTTGTGCAAAACTTGAAATTGAAATAAGCAATACTATAAAAAAACTATTTATTTTATTCATTTTAGAATCTTAAGTGTTTGTAACAAATTGAGTAAGTCAAATACTATTCCGAAAATTAGAATTATTCTTCTGTTTTAAATTGATCGTACTCTGGATTAATTTTTGCATTTTTAAAACGTGGGCGATCTTTCCACATATCATATGTTGCTTTTAATTGAGCTGAAGCTTCTGGATATTGCCCTTGATCATCAGTTTCTTTAATCCAATTTTCTAAATATTCTCTATGTTCTTTCAATACCTCTGCATATTCAGGGTTGCCAGCTAAATTATTCATTTGATCTGGATCTTCATTTAAATCATAAAATTCTTCAGTAGGTCTTACGCCAAACCAGTGTTTATCTTGATATGGAGTTAACTTTCCTTCTTCGTGTAGTTTCTTTAAATCTTTTACAATAGGTTTATTATCTCTATAACCAGCTTGCATCATAGGTCTTTCAGGAAAATAATTTCTGATATATCTGTACTTTTCTGAGACTACAGTTCTAATTCTATCTATAGTATAATCGCATCTATCTCTAGCTCCAACTACATATTTAGGAGCTTTATAATCTGAAGCAAACAAATCTTGTCCGTCTAAATAATCAGGCATTTTTGCTCCTCCCATTGCTAAGGTTGTTGCTGATACATCTAGTAAAGAAACTAAATCATTTCTAACAAGTCCAGCTTTTAATTCTGGGTGATTTCCTTTAATCATTAAAGGTACTAACATTCCTCCTTCATAACAAAATTGCTTATGACGTAATGATGAAGGACTTCCGTGGTCTGAAAAGAAAAATATAATTGTATTTTCTAATTCACCATCTTCTTCTAATTGTTTTAATATCTTTTCTACAGTAACATCAGATCCTCTATTGGCATTATAATGTTCTGTCCAAGCTTTGCGTTGTGATGGAATATTTGGAAAATATGGAGGTAATGGAACATCGTTAATTGCCAATTCTTCACCTTCACGTACATATTTTGCATCTTTTTTCCCTCCCATTATTTGAACCTGACCAAACCACGGTTGGTTTTTATCTGTGCGAGAATTCCATACGTAATCTTTTACCGTCATATAATCAATAGCAAAATTACCTTGCCATCCATTCATTCCTGCAACATAATCTTCTTTAGTTCCAACATCATACATAGCCCTTCTATCATAATGAAAATTGTAATCATCTTTACCACTATTAAATGTAAAATAGCCAGCTTCTTTCATTAATTCTGGAATTGTTTTCATTCCTTCTGGTAACTTAATTTGTAAATTTTCTGGAACCACTTCTCCATTAGTAAATCTATTAGATCTATGGTTGTGTGTCCCTGTTGTAGTTTGCATTTTACCAGTTATAAAAGCAGACCTTGCAGCAGAACATACTGGTGCAGTGGAATAAGCTCTTTTAAACAAAACTCCTTCAGAAGCCAACTCATCTATTACTGGCGTATGACCTTTATTTATTGTATCTCCATAACACCCCATAAAAGGTGATAAATCCTCTGCTATTATCCATAAAATATTTGGTTTTTTAGTTTCTACTATCTTGCTTTCTGTTTTAGGTGCACAAGAAAAAAATAGACTAACAAAAAGGGCTACTACAAAAAATTTTAAATAATTAATTTTCATTTTTATTTTATTTAAATACTGTTATTTATTCTGTTACAATTCATTTTTATATTGTTTTTGAAATTCATTCAGGATAATAATTTCATCCTTATTAAGTTTCTGTTCTTTTAAAAACCAGTAAACATTTCTTCCTATAATAAAATCTTGTTTAAGTAAAGGAAATACATTTTGTTTCACTTTTTTTGAATTTGAATTTTTAATTCTCATTAATTTTAAAAATAATGATACTTCTTGAAATGAATTTAAACCAGAAGCTTCATTGCTCAATTCATCTAAATAACTTTTAGAAATCTCCTTTTTAGTATTTAATAAAGAATTTAAAACCAATATTTTCTGTAAATTAGTTCCCTTCTTAATTAACCTTAATGAAGCTGATAAATATATATTTTTTGAAGCATTCTCTAAATAGTTAATTGAAGCTTTTGTTAAAGTAGGATTTTTTATAGTTTCTTTAATTACAGTTTCTGTTACATCTTTTTTATAGAAATTAGTAGCTACTAATTGTTCTATTGAAAATAATTTTAATTTTACATCATCATCTTTTAAAAAAGACTTAAAATCTTTTGATTTACAAGATAAACCTGTGATATTTCTAATTATTGATTGAATATCTCCATGTGTCCAATGCCATAAAGTATAACAAGTTAAGGCTGCTCCTTTAACCGTATCTTCTTCATTTAAATCTAATGCCGTTGCACCTGAAACTGCATCAACTTCATTATGACTTTCGTCAGTTACTTTTAAAATTTCATCTACTTGCACACTTTTAAAAGGTGAATTTTCATTTAATAAAATAGCATGTAATTTTATATAATCTTCTTTTTCAAATAAATCTGCTTCATATTTTTCTAAAGTAGCACCTTCATTCAATTCATATTTTAAGTATTGCCCCAAATTATTCCAATAAACCCTTACAGGTATTACTTTACATACATTTTCTAAACAAATTACAGATTTTACATCCATATAAAATTCTATAGACAGTCCTTTATTATTTTGAATTTCAATTAATTGAACTTGCGCTATATTATCTATCCCTTTTCCAGGATGGTGTACTTTAACCTCGTGTGTAATTTTAGTTGTTTTTTTTTTAAATTAGTATCGCTATTTTGATAAAGAATCCAAAGTGAAACAACTATAAGAAAAAATTTAAAACCAATATTCATATAGTTATCTTAATTAATAGCAACGAATTTCAAACATTTTAACATTTGGAGCACCGTGAGTCTCATTAATTTTTACTCGTACTGCAGTTGTTTTTATTTTGTCAAAAATAACTTTTACCAAACGAGTTTTATTATTATCTACCGCTCCTAATTTTTCCCAATTTCCTTTAACTCTAGCTTCAACCACAAAACTTTTTACAAGTTCTGGTGGAATTTCTAAAATTTGTCCTTCGTTTTTTTTAGGATTTTTATGCATCATCATTTTACGTTGTAAATTAGTATCAAACTTCATTTCAACACTTGTTAAATTTACAGGGCTTCTCCATTCTAATTGTAATTCAGCATTTAAACCATCTGACTGCCAATGGTGAGGTTTATCAATTTCATCTCTAGAAACACCATCTAATAATAATTTAACATTACCTGAAGAAGTTGATGAAGCATCAATTAGGTCTGCTTTTTTAGCTTTATCCATTGGATCATTAGCAGGTCTATTAGGAAAATAAGAATCATCTCTAAGTAATTGTTCTTGCAATTGATTCATGTGTTTTTTATACAAGCCTCTTGGATTTACTCCTTTTTGAACACACATTGCTGCAGCAGTACCCGCTGCTTGTCCCAACATTGAACATGTTCCTATAATTCTAGTTGAAGACAACGCAATATGAGATACACTTATATTTCTACCTGCAAATAATAAATTTTCAATATTTTTTGAGTATAAACATCTAAATGGTATTTGATAAACTTCACTAAAACGTGCATGAAAATAACTAGCTGGTTCATCTAGGTTTTCAATTCCTCCAGGACAATGTTCATCTAAACTCCATCCACCAAAAGCTATTGCATCGTCAAATTGAGTATTTCCTAGTAAGTCTCCTTCTGTTAAGATATAATCTCCCATAAATCTTCTAGACTCCCTTCTTCCAGGAATTGAGCCTATCCAATCTAAGGCCATATTGGCTGCTTCTGGAAAATCTCCAGAATTTTTAATATGATCCCAAACCCCATAAAAATGAGCCATTAAACGATGTCTAATTTCATCTCTTTCTCCAATAATATCGGTATCACTACTTAATTCTACCCACCAAAAACCTTCTTTTACTTGCTTTATTTTTCTATGCTTATCTTCAAATGCTTTTTTAGCATTAAATGGCAAGGCATAATATGGAGGATAAAATGGTACTGGCCTTCCCATATCTTTGGTAATCATCATAAAGCAATCTCCCATTACCCAACCATCTGGGTCTTCGGGAGCATATTTTTCATTAAATTCTGCTTTTCCTTCTCTTCCCATTCTAAATTCTGCTCCTGCAGTAGCCGCCATTAAACCATCTCCAGAACAATCGCAAAAAATTGCTGCGTTTAACGTAAAATCTGTTTCTGTAGTTAGCTGTCGACAAACTATTGATTTAATTTTATTTCCATCCATAAAAACATCTTTTGCTGTTGTATTTAACAACAAAGTCAGATTTTTTTCACGAACTACATAATTGTATAAAACGTGATCCCAAACTGGATATGATTCTTGTGGGTTGTAATGCCAATTTTCAATTAAAAGCTCTTCAACAATACCTGTTTCTCTTTCAACTCTATGTTTATTTTGTAAATTTTGAACTCCATTTACAGTTACCCTCATTTCACTTGAAGCATTTCCACCCAAAACTGGTCTGTCTTGAACTAAAACTACTTTTGCTCCATTTCTAGCGGCAGAAACAGCCGCTGAAATACCAGACATACCACCACCTACAACAACAACATCTACATTTAATGTTTTTTTTCTAATTAAATCCTTTTTAATTTGACCTTCTACACCTTCATTCCAATTAAATAACCTTTTATCTGTTCCCTCTGATGTTTGCGCAGTTATATCACCAAAAAAGGGAAACAACCCTGCTGCCAAAGCTCCTTTTGCACTGGTATTAAAAAATTTTCTACGTTTCATTTAAATAAAAATATATATTATTGTTTAGGTTTACTTGACTAAAGTAATTTACAAACCCTATTTTTTTGTATTCTTTAATAAAAATAGTGTCTCTTTTAGTTAATTTTAAGTACTTTATTAAAAGTACTAGTTAAACTTATAATTATTCAATTATATAAGCTCTCTTTCCTTTTAAACCTGGTTCATCAACTGCTTTCATTTGCTTAAATAATTCTGTTTGTAATTTTTTAGCAATTTCTTTATAATCTTTATCGTTATAAAAATTAATCAATTCGTTTGGATCCTTTTTAAGATCAAATAAATATGGTTTTTCTTTTTTATCCAATACTAATTTATAACGATTATTTACCGCAGCTACCCACCATCCACCAGACTTAGCATAATATGTAATTCTATCGCTTGTTATTTCTTTTTCATCGTTTAAAAAGTCTTCTGAAGTATCTATGCCATGAAATTTCTCGGAAGTTTTTACTCCCATTAAACCTAATATTGTTGGCGTAAAATCTACATTGGTATAAGCTGTATTAATCACTTTTCCTGATTTAATTTTCCTAGGATAACGAATAACAAATGGAATTTTTGCTGAAGCTTCGTATGGAACTCCTTTATTTCTTCTATTATGTTCAAAAAACATATCTCCGTGATCTGAAGTAAATATAACAATGGTATTATCTGTTAAATTATTATCATCTAAAAATTTTAAAATTCGACCAACACTATCATCTATATGTTTTACCATTCCAAAATACTGACGTAAGGCTTCTTTATTGAATGCCTGTTTTCCAATCGCTTCATTAGTATTTTCAGTACCAATTGCCCAAGATGGTTTTATTGCTGTATACGCTGGATCCATAGTTTTTGGAGGTGTTATATCCATATCTTTATACATAGTATTATAAGGTGGCTTTGCGTAATCTGGGGTATGAGGATCTGGAATAGATAACATTAATGCAAATGGTTTGTTTTTATCACGTTCCAGAATCTCAAGAGTTTTATCTGTAAAAAAATCGGTTACATGAATTATTTCATCTGCAGGTAATTTTTTTGCAACTTTATCATTAATTCCCTTTATATTACCATCTTTAATATGAAAATAAGGAGCATGACCTCCTCGCATCATATACCTATTATCCTCAAAACCCGCTTTATATTTAATATCAAAAGTATATTTTTCATGACCATCTAAATGCCATTTCCCAACATAAGAAGTTGCATAACCTTCGTCTTTTAAGATTGTTGCAAATGTTGGTATATCTTCACGAATGTGCATTCCATTTTTTGGTGCTCCGGTAGCTTGTGGATATAAACCCGTAACGAGTGAAGCCCTAGAAGGTGTACAAACGGGAGATGAAGCATAGTAACTTGTACAAATTGCTCCTTCTCGTGCAATTTCATCTATATTAGGTGTTTGTACATTGTTTCCTTTTCCCCAAACAAATGCCTGATCTTCAGACATTATATCTTGATAGCAACTTAAGGTTCTAAAACTATGTTCATCTGTATGGATTATTATTAAATTTGGTTTATTTTGAGCCTCAATTTTAAAACCTAAAAAAAGGTAAAAAACGACTAACAAGAATGGTGCTTTGATTTTCATAAATTATTGTTTTTTATTCTGACTTTGTTACTTCAACAAAAAATACTTCATTAGGTTTTAATACTGGGTTTGAACTAACTTCAATTCCTTTTAATAAATCTTTACACACAATTTCTGAACTTCCATTTAACATAATTTCTAAAGTGGCATTTGATTTACCAACATTTACTACAGAAAGCACATTATTTCCTGCCTTATTTTTTACCACTTTCCAAATACAACCTTTTGTATCTGCTGAATTTGTTTCAGAAATAGCAACTTCAGGTAGTAAGTTTCTATTGTTTAAAATAGACAATGCTTTCTCTTTTATTTTTGAAAAAGAATTCAACTTAATAAGTGTTCCTTTAGATTGTTCTAAACTTATTTGTGTTTTTCCGTATTCATTTTTCAATAAACTTTCATTGTCAACAATTACAATTCCACCATTATCTAAATAATTTTGAAGTTCTTTTAATTCATTAGTTGTAACAAAAGGGGTTTTATAAACCAATACAACATCCCAATTATTGTCATCTTGTTTTTTTATAATATTTTCGGTTACAAAACCTAAAGATATTCCTTCAAAGTTAAGGGACTTGTATAATTTATAAAGATCATCCATATGTGCTTCTTTATTTATTGCTGAAGTTTTTGAATAAAAAATTCTTAATGGTTTTCTTTGACGCTGTATATTCATTATTTCTTCTGAATACGAATTTAAATCGATTAATGTAGTTGCCACTTCGTTGGTGACTCTTGGTTGCATATTATTTGAACCTGCATAACCTTTATCATTTATAGCTTTTTTAGAAATTGACCCATCTTCATTTCTTGGCCAATACCAAATTTGACTTGCGGTCATTCCATAGGAATGTGCCAACCAAAAAGTTGCTCTTGCATACATTGGATCTAAATATAAATTTCTAGACCTAACAGTTGATAAATAATGTAATTCTGAATTAAAGTTTATTTTATTTGGACTTACAGATTTCATAAAATCAAAACCCATACACAACTCTCTCCATTCAAAAGCATAATATTTTTGCCATTCATGAGGTTTCCCCCAAGTATAAGTATGATCAGCCCCAGAGTCATTTCCAATAATTCCACTTAACTCTGTTAAAGCTTCCAAATCTATACCATGGGCACGTTTATTATCAGTCCAAAGATTTGGCATAATTTTTAAATGTACTTTAGCTTCAGAATCATAATTTGTAATTTCTGATTTTAAAAACGAATACCAATCTGTTACTCTATCCATATTAAAAGAAGTCCAATCATACCAAATTGGAGTTCCTTTTAAACTAATATCAATAGGAATTTGAATTACAACTTCATTAAAACTATTAAAATTAGTATTCCACAAGTTATTTAAGACTTTTATATTTTTATGTTTAGTAGCTAACCAAACTTTAAATTTTTCAATTGTATATTGAGAAACTCCTCCCGAAGCCCATGGTAATTTATTCTTTGTAGCATCTGTATATGTATAAAAATGTGGTTCGTTACATAACATATAGCCTAGCTGTGTATATTTTTTACCTGCCATTAATGGAACAACACTTTTTAACAATTTTTGTTGAATTTCTCTTGCTCCTGGATTATCAATATCATAAGCAGTATAGGTATCTTCTCGCATTCCATAATTTGGACCATATTTTTGCTCTGCCCAATTAGGTATTGTTTTATGATTTAGAAAAATAAACCCCAAAGATCCTTCTGGTTTAGTGGTTAATTCTTTTATTTTATTACGATTTACGGTTCCGTCTTCTTTAACTACATAAGAAGGTGTTAAAAAGAAACCATCTTGATTTCCATGATATTCTGTTAAGCTTTTTACTTTTGGTTTCCAAGTATAATCTGCTAAAAAAACTGGACGTCCGTTAAATGTTAATTGATCTTCCTCTACAATTACTTTTCTCCAATCTACATTTGGACTCGGTTTTCTATAGGCTTTTTCATCAATCAATAATTGTAAAAAATCAATAGCGTCATCTAACATTAAAATCACATCATTTCGTTCAAAAGTCGCTAAATTTTCAGCCATTTTTAAAGCATCTTTTTTAAATGAAGGTACCAATTGAAAACTCTTGGTATTTATGGCTACATTTTCTTCATCCCAAGCTGCATTTTTTAAAAATATTTCAGCTGTTCTAACCGTAGTTTTTTCTTTTAAAACATCTATATTTTTCTTTTCTGCTTTTTTAATTAGCTTTTCAAGTTTTCTAATTTTATCTTTTGCCTGCTTATCTAATGATTGAGCATTTACAACAACTGATACCAGTATAAAAGCTAGTACAAATACTTTTTTAAACATATTAAATAATACCATAAATTTTAAAGTTTATTTATCAATAATCAAATTAATAATTAAAAATAAAAACGTATGTTACTAAGAGTTCATAAAATGTATCTAATAGTTTATTTCAAAACAAAAAATGGAGCAAACCTAATTTTTACCCCATTTAAATGTATTTCTGAATACTATTTTGCTATTTATTGAAATTTGCATATTTCTACTTGAAAAATTATTCTTCCCAATCATCTGATCTAAAAGACGATGCGGGCAATCCTGCAGTATTAAAAATAGAACCGTTAATCCAAGCATCCCAACCATAGCGTACTGCAATAGGATTTGAAACATTTTTACTCCAAACTTCTAATATACCTTTTGTTATTTTAACCTCAGCTTCATGAAATATTTTATCGTCTCCTGCAACCTGGAAACCGGACATTTCTTTTCCAAAATTTGTAACCCCATTTGGCGCATAATCAAACTCAACAGTAACTTTCCCCTCTTTAACTTTTATAGATTTATAAACAGGCCCACTAAATTGAATGTCTTCAAAACCATAATCCTTAGCCAATGCCCAAAGAGCTAAGCGTTCACCTACTTTTTGTTTTTCAGCTGGGTGAATACAAAATTCTTCTCCAATATCTAATGTAACAGCCATTCCTGTTTTGGGAACAGTTAACATTGTTCTTAATTGTTTTTCGCGTAAAAAAGCTTGATCAACACCTCCCCAAGCTAATGGAGCAATTTGCACAAAATAAAATGGAAAATCTCCTTGATTCCATTTAGTTCTCCAGCTTTTTATCATTGACGAGAATAATTTTGTATAAGATTGATGGTATGTTTTATTTGCCTCTCCTTGATACCAAATAACCCCTTTAATTGTGTAGGGTTTCAATGGGTGAATCATACCATTATACAATTGAGAAGGTAATTTTTGAGGTAAAGACATATCTGTTTTCCAATGAGTAAACTCTTTTAAATCTGTATCTAAAACTTCTTTAGGTGTCCATGCTTCTGCTGGAGTTCCTCCCCAACTACTAGAAATCAATCCAATTGGCACACCTAATGTTTCTTGCAATAATTTTCCATAAAAATATGCTGTTGCACTAAAATCTTTTACTGTTGAAGGTATTGCTAAACTCCATTCACCTTCGCAGGTTTCTAAAGGTTTAGAAGCTGTTTTTCTTCCTACTTTAAAAAATCGAATTTTCGAATTTCCACTTTTTAAAATGGCTAAATTACTACCGTTTATTGGCTGCCCTTTATTTCCTTTTACAGGCATTTCCATATTTGACTGTCCAGAACATAACCAAACTTCTCCAACTAAAATATTCTTAATAACAATTTCGTTATTCCCTCTAATTGTTAGTGTAAAAGGCCCTCCAGCTTCCGATTCGTCTAAAAATACTTTCCAATAACCATCTTTAACTTTGGCTGAATAGAGTTTATTTTTAAAAATAATTTCAACTGTTTTTTCTGAAACAGCCTTTCCAAAAACTGCAATTGGCTGATTACGTTGCAGTACCATATTATTTTGAAATAATGAATTTGGCGTTACTTGCGCTATTGCTAATTCAATAACTAGCAGTGTAAATATTAAATAAAAACATTTCATAATAAATATTAGATTTTTAATTGTTATTTAACCAACTTAAAACTTCAGAAGTAATTTTACTCGATACAATTTTATAACCTCGAGAATGAGAAAACTTGTTTTACTTCACAATTTTATTTTAATAATATTTTAGAATCAATTTCTTTCCAATTGTTTGCTCCTTTATTTTTCTCTCCATTTACAATTACAACTAACATTCCTAATTGATAATTTTTATCCTAATAATCTTTCCCTTCTAGCTATCCGCCATATACAATAACACCTGCATACTTTTCAGGCCTTATATTATTAAACAATATGCGCATTGCTCCGCCAAAAGATCCTACTAAATAAACCCTATGAGAATCTTGTGGAATATTCTTTAAAATATCGCCCATATATAACTTCATCTTCCATTTTTTGCTCTAAGACTTCATTCTTCATTCCATTTTAAGCTTATCACATCCAACCAAAATCCATCTAAATTTCTCAGCACTTTCTTTCATGTGGCTTAAAATACCATTTCTATTTCCTTTAGGACTAAATTACAATTATTATTGGTGTTTTTTAGTTTTAGAATAAGTAGTTGGTGTATAAACTTTATAAATCATATTAATTTTATCTAGATCTTTCACTCTAATAGTTGTTCTTAGTTTAAGCTAATTTACATTCTTGAAAAAACCTATATTCATTTTTTTTTGAAGTTGAATAATGCCTTTGCAAAAGCAATTCCTAAACATTTTTGTCCTTCGGTATTGTAATGTACATTATCAGTATGTTTTGGAAAATCGCTCCACAATGTATCAGTTGAAGTTCTAATAATTGCAGCATACTTATCTTGATTTACAAACTTTTCCATATTTTGTCGTACTAAATTCGCTCCACCGTCTATACCATATCTTGAATTTATTTGCCCAATAACAATTGGCATTTTAGGTACATTAAATGTTTTTCGATATGCTTTTACTAATTTTTTTAAATTCTTTTGATAACTTTTTGCTGCTACTTTTAAAATAGCATCATTTTCACCTTGCATCCAAGCTAACCCAATAATTTGATACGTTTTACCTTTAGATTTTAAATCTTCTAAATTTTTATTAATATCAGCAATATGCATATTAAATAGCTGCAAATTTTGTTTAAATCCTTTTTCTATTTTTTTTGCTTTTTTCTCTTTCCAAAAAGGATTCCAAGCCCCATACAATGCCGTACCTCCTTGAGAACGCTTAATTAATAAAAATTCTTTTGAAGGGTATTTTTCAGCCAATGTAACACCTAATAACAATTCTGGACCAAAACGTTTTAAAAATGGATACTTCTCTGATGGTTTATTATTATAAAAAGCTAATGGTTTAGCTACATTTCCATTAAAACTTAAAGAAACTCTATGCGAAACTTCTTCAACTCTATTCCTAATTGCTTCGTCTAACTCATCATAATTACCAGCTCCAGCCATGTTACTTTGACCTGCTAATAACACAACCTCTACCGTAGATTCTTTTACATTTTGTGCTTGTATTGAATGACAAAAACATCCAAAAACTACAAGTATTACAAGTCTAATTCTCATAAATTATTTATAATTTAACCTTTAAACCTTTATTCTTTTTAAACTTTAATGATTTTTTAGAAACAGCATCTGTTTTTAAAACATTTGTACAATTTCCTTCATAAGTATTTTTATACACCTCTATATTTTTACAATTTTCAAAATCGAACATAGATGCATTTGGATATTGTGGTTTTTCTGTTGTTGTTTGCTTAATTGTATTATTTCTAACAATTAAACCATCCAATCTATCTGCCCAAATAATACGATTATCAAAAGTTTCAATTGTATTATTTTCAAAAAGAATATTTCTATCATATGTAATTGTTTGGTCAAATGTTTTTCCTAAACGAGGAGATACTTTTAAAATAGCATGTTCTGCACCTCCGTAAGCACAATCTACAAAACGATTATTTCTAATTACAACATCTTCTACATTTCCAGATTCGAACCAATAAAATGTTTCACCTCTTAACATAATAGATGACATCATTGATGATAAATCATTGTCTTCAATAATTATTTTTTTCGGTGTTTTAATAATAATATTTCTTGCTCTATGGTCTCGAATTATATTTCCACGCATAGTAAAAGTAGGATTCCAAGTTTTGTTTTCTAAAATATCCCCTACTTTTAAATCTGAAGGTAATTTATTCTCAAATGTTAATTCTGAATAATAATCGTTAATTACTTTTACATCAATCACTTTATTTACATCTGCACGTTGAGGATTAGGATTTTTAATAAACCAAATTTCATCATCAATTCCAGCAAATTCAAACCCCATTTGTTGATCGTGTTTTAACGTAAAACGAACGGTTTTATCATCTAAAATATCTGTTACTTCTACATAAGTACCATGTACATTTGTTCCATCATCATACATTCCTTCAAATCGACAGTTTTCTATCAAAATTTCACCTTTACAATTAGCAAAATGGGTAGCATCTGCAATTATAGAAATTACTCTGTCTGACCCTTCTCTAATAAAAATACCACTATTTAAAATATCTATATCTTCAGATCTTTCAAACAAAAACCCCATTCCTAAGGCATGGTGAACAATTACATTATTAAAACGAATATTTTTTGAATTACGTACTAAAAATGCTGGTGCATAACGGTTACTTTTTTTATCTCCTTTAGACTGTAAAACAGATCCTATTCTTGGAAATTTTTTCATGTTTTTATCATAAAAACGCAAATTTCCGTTTGCTAACTTTTCAACATAATTTGGTCTTAAAGATTGATCCCAAGCACCATAATCTACTGCTTTAGTCTCTTTATTATGTGACAATGAACTACCTAAAGAATTAAAATTAAAATGGTTAATTCCAGGGAATTCAATTTTTCCTTTTTTTAGTTCCCATGAGAACCCCTCTGTATATGGTTTTAAATCGTAATAACCTTCTTGTTTATTTACAGCCATTACATCACCTTGAAAACTAAAAGGAATATCCCAATCAATAGTTAAGTTGTTTACTTTAATTGTATTGCAGCCTTCAAAAACCATAGGAGCAGCCTGACCTCTAAAAATAAATTCAGCCCCATTTCCTTCAATTTCTACAGAATTAAACCCTTCAAAATTGAAAATTATTTTTTTAAATCCATTACCATGATTGGTTATGTATAAATATTTCCCAATTGCATAATCTGTATGAAATGTATAATTTTCTTTTTCAAAAACTAACTTAATATCTTTCTCTTTAGCCTCTTCAATTGCTTTTCTTACTACGTATGCCATATCTCCATCAGCATGCTTTATATTAATTATTTCAACTGCATTTGCTTGATAAGATATAAATAAAGCTATTATTGAAAGGTATGTTAAAATTGTGTTCTTCATCTTTTCTATATTTATTTTTTTTTAAAGATTAACTCCTGTTCCTTGTAATGATGCATCGTGTCCCCACATAATATACCAAGGATCTTCCGTTTTAATTTGAAATTCTTTCATTTTTGTTTTCATAATTTCTAATTCTTTTTCAAAATCTTTTTGTAGCGCCAAATTATTCAACTCTTCAGGGTCTTCGGCTAAATTGTACAATTCAAACTCTGGTCTAAATAGAAAGTCTTTTATTTTTTTTGGACCAAAATATTCTTCATTGGTTCTATAAATACTTTGCCATGTTGAGGAAGCCCATAAATCTGACGCAAATGGATATTCTAAACGCCAAGCTATATTCCAAATTAACTTGTAATTACCACTTCTAACTACACGCATTGGATAATACATTGTTATTTCATGAAATGTATGTGATGCATAAATCTCGTTCCACCCTTCAGTTTTTTTTTCTGCTATAATATTTTTAAAAGATTTCCCATGAAAATCTTCTGGTTTATAATTAACCTTTGCCATATCTAAAATAGTAGGTGTTAAATCTACCCAAGAAATCATTGCATTATTTATAATTCCTTTTGTTGAATTTGTAGGATCTTTAATAATACACGGTAATTTTATTCCTGGTTCATTCACTGTTGTTTTAGCTCCTGGGAAAGCCATTCCATTATCTGAAATATACATTACAATTGTATTGTTTGCTTTACCAGATTCTTGTAACATTTTCATTAGTTTACCAAAACCTTGATCAATTCTTGAAATACTTTGATAGTATTGAGCTATCTCTTCTCTACTCTCTTTTGTATCAGGTAAAAAGTTAGGAACCAATACATCTTCTGGATTATACACTATAGTTTCAACACCTTTATAACCTTCTGGCTTATTTCCAAAATTATTAGGGGCATTCCAAGGGTCTGGTTCAAAAGGTTGCCCTCTATGAGGATCATCGGTACAGAAATATAAAAAGAATGGTTTATCTGAATTTAAAACACTTCCACACTGTTCTGCCATTTCAACTGTATTTCTTGGATCTGCTTCTAAAACCGTATTAAAATGATAAACTGTTTCTGGTGCTACATGGTATTTTCCAATTCGAGCAGTTTCATACCCAGAATTTTCTAATAAAACTGGTAACGATTTTACATTATCATAGGTGCTAAAATGATGGTAATCGTGTACATGACCATAAGAACCCGTTGCGTGTCCAAATTTTCCTGTTAAAATTACCGACCTACTTGCTGCACAACTTGCACTTGTACAATATGCATTTTTAAAAATCGTTCCTTCGGAAGCTAATTTATCTAAATTTGGAGTTTGAATTACGTTATTTCCATAACAACCCAAAGCATCTGTTCCGTGATCATCAGCTACAAATAAAATAACATTTGGTCTTTCAATTAATGTTACGGTTTCAGATTCTTTAGACGCATTTTTACAACTATTAAAAATAACGGCAAAAAATAAAAAACTAATTTTTAAAACTTTTATTTTCATTTAAAATATATTTTCTCTTATATAATTATACTTCTTTAATTAATTCTATGATTAGTTTTTAATCTAAAAACCAATAACTTTAATTAACTTTTTTTGAATATTAATAATGTAAATTCCTTTAGTTATTCTATTATTAAACAATAGTTTTTACATAAAAACCTTAATAATTTTCTATTGCAATAAAATTAAAAATAAGAGAAACTTTTAATGTAGTTACTCGTTTATTAATTGTACTTTTCAGTACATAAGTTATGTAGTTTCTCAATTATTACATAGCCTACACTATAATGCATTAAAAAGCCGAAATAAACATTTCGGCTTTTATTAACTTCAAATTTCTAATCCAAATAATTAAATACACTATTTTTTCTCTTTGCTTTTTTGCTTAGCCAATTTCCAATCAATTGGTTGTTTAAGCTCTTCTAAAGTTATTTGTTCGTCATTATTTTTATCAAGACCTAAAAACATTAAATCAACTTTAAGAGGCTCACCTTTTTTATTGGTTTTTCCTTTGTAAAAAATCTTCATTTCTTCTAAAGAAACAGTTCCATTTTTATCTTTATCCATCCATTTTAATTTTTTTTCAGCCTTAGTTTTATCTTGCGCATTTACATTTGATATTGCTGCTAAAAAAACAATTAATAATACTGCTTTTAAAATTTTCATATAATATATTTTTTAATGATTCTTGAGTAAATTTACGATAACACTCATTTTTTTTGTATTTAAAAATAAATAAAATGTAGTTTTCAATAATTATTTAAACAAGCTATTAGCGCACTAATTTATTGGTCAATTCTACATCTATAAATCTAAACCCACCCAATGGAATATTGATACTTGTTGTTGAATTTGATTGTTTAAATTCTTCACCACTTAAAACATCTGTTATTTTAATTGGTGAAATTGTATTAAAACTTACAATTGCCGTACTATTTTTAGGGTTTATATAACCATTATCAATTAATGTTAATCTTAAATGTTTTGGCGAAGTTTGAGCAACTACCCAAGCTACATCTCCAGAGACTGTTATTGGTAATTTTTTAGCACTTTGTTTTATATCATTTTCAATTACTTTATAATATTCATCTGCACTATAAGTTTGTTTTCCATCTGCTGAATAATAATTACGTCCATCTGTAATGTATTCTTTCATTATATTTTTATACAATGGATGTAGATTATTTACCATTTCACCTCTAGGAACATCTTTTTTAGCAAATACACCTTTTTGTGGTGGCGTTACTAAAACCAATCCATTTTCATAAGGTGCTAAAAAATTTAATCTCCTTTCTTTAACTCCAGCAGCATATCTAGAAAAATCCCATTCTGTAACTGGTGCTCCTGGCCAAGTACCATTTAACCTACTAAATACAAATGGATTATTTTCTTCAAATTCTTGATTATAAAAAGTAGTCCATTTTACATTGGCACCATCATTTAAATAATGATGATCTGGGGCTTTCATACTTAAATGAACCGGTGAAATACTAACTATTTCATTTCGTTTTGGAACATATAAAGCTCCTTTTGCTATCAACTCCCAATAAATACTTATATACTCCTGATTTACAGAGAAATTATTAATAAACTGAGCTCCATTTGAAGTATGAAAAATTAACATTCGTAAAAAGTGATTTGGCAATCTTTGGTATCCTAATTGCCTTGAACGATCAAATGCAGTATTATCTGGAACAGCTCTTGTTCCCCAACTATTTACAGCTCCGCTTGCCCACATTCCCATTCGACCAGCAAAACTTAGTTCCATAGATTTATCTGTAGTTTCTTCCATTGATGGTACAAAAACATCAGCAAATTCTCCCGACATTAATCTAGACCAAGAGTCTAAATAATTAGAACCTAACCAAAATATATTTTTAGAGCGCAAAAATACATTTGCATTTTTACCTTGTGCATATTTTGCTAATGGGTAAATTAAATCGTTTACTAAAAAATCTAAATTTTCTTTAGAATGATCTTCAACTTCTGGATAAATTAATACTGTTTTTTTACTTTTAGCATTATCTATAACACTTTTTGTAGTGTTAATACTAAACATATATGGATCGTTTCCATGACCCGCCCAATAAGCTATTCCAGGTTCGTCTTTAAATCTTTTTGAAATATAATCTATTGCTTCATTCTGGCTTAGTGTATATTGTTTTCTTCTATCTCTAGCTTTTTTATATTTATCATTTAAAAATGAAGATCTATCAAATTTCTCTACTTCTTTCATAAATAAAGAATTTAGAAAAATTGGATTTTTATACTTTCTATCAATTTCATTTTTTAATGCCAACTCACTTTCTGGAACACTTTCAGTCATTAAATAAACTGATTGTGACACATTTTGATTGAAAGGTTTTTTATAGTTTTTTAAATACTTTCTTATTGTATTGGTATTCTTTATAATCTGAGATATTTTACCTTTTGGCTCTAAATTTTGAAATTCATTTTTCCAATTTTTATCCTTTGTATTTATAATATGAATACAGCTTCCTCCGCTTTGCGCACTAGCCAAAATTACCTTTTCTGTAATTTCATCTTTATACACATCGTTATATGCATAAGTACCAACTAATCGTTCAATTTCCTTTTCTATTGAATTTGGTTTATATAAATGAATCTGACTTCCTGCTCTTGTTAAATAGGTTGTTTCATTATTCTGATTAATTATAACTGTTTGTGCAATATCGTAGCCAAATTTAACCTTGTTAATTCTCTGAAAGCTAAACTTATCATTTGCTAAATCATATGTAGAAACTAACAAATCATTTGCATGAGCTGAAGCTCCTAAAATAATATCTTCGGTGCCATCGTTATTTATATCGGCAGATTTAAAATCTCCTAAAGGTCTAATTCTAATTTTATTTTTAAGTTCTGAAGGAGCTTTAATTTTTACTTTTTTAAAAGGTATGTCTTCTAAAACATTAAAAAAGTATAAAGTTCCTGGTACATTCATATGGTTATTAGTTCCTAAAACAACTAATATCTCTGTTCCGTCAGGTTTTTTAATTGATCTTATAAAGTTTGCTGTTGAAACATTACTTTCTGGTATTTCTTTTTTATACTTACTCCAAGGTTTTTCAATAGAATACGTTTTAGATTTTATCTCTTTAACTTCTTTTCCTTCTGAAGATAGATAATAAATACTTTTATCAAAACCACCTACTACAACAAAAGAATTATTCTCTTTACTTACAACAGAAACAGCATACATTGGTGCATCATTCTTTTTAAACTCCCATATGGTTTTCCCTTCTGAATTTAAACAATAAATTGTTCCATTTGCATTTGCAACTAAAATCTCATCTTTACCATCTGCTGTTATATCTTCACACCATATATCATGATTCATAAATCCAGATAATTTATTTTCCCAAAGTATTTTTCCTTCATAAGAAACACCTATTAATGTACCTTCAAAACTGGAAGCAACTATGTAAGATTTTTTATTATTTTTAGCCGGACGTACTTTTAAAATTGTGTAGTCGGTTTCAATACTATAAACACCTTTATTTGTATTTACTGAAGTAATTTTATTTTGCGCATTTAACGATGTTAAAATTAGTGTACAAAATACAACTATTGAACTAAATATTTTTCTATGTTTTTTCATTAAAAACCTTTCTTAAAAATTATTATTATCTTATTTAAACTTGTTTAAACAATATCTATTCCAAAACAAAAAAATTTTTAGCCATATAGTTAAGAGATAGTTGCTTTTTAAGTTTAATGCCAAACTTAGTTACAAATACCTCTTATAATGTATTTCTAAATTATTTATATGTCTGTTAAGGTAAATAAGTTTAACTTAATAACTAAGAATTAAACTTTTTCTTAGTTTCTGCTGCGTACTTACCGGGTGTAGTATTGTATTTTTCTTTAAACAGTTTGGTAAAATGTGTGCGGCTTTTAAAACCAGTCATTACATACACTTCATTTACTGAAATTTTCTTTTGCAGTAAAAATTCAGCTGCTTTTTTTAATCTATAATTTTTAAGTAATTCAAACGGCGTTTGGTTAGTAAGCACCTTTACTTTTTGATAAAAATGAGTTCTATTTAAATACAATTCTTTAGCAAAAGAATTTAAATCTAAATTTTGATTATCTAGATTTTCTTTTATTAAATTATACAATTTTTCAAGAAAAACTTCATCTTTAGAGTTAGTTTCATCCCTATCAATATTCAAAGGAAAATCCATTTTATAACGCTCTCTAAGTTGTTTTCTATTTTGAAGAATCGATTCAATTCTAGTAATTAAATATTGAATATTAAAAGGTTTTTTAATATAAGAATCAGCACCATCTTTTAAGCCTTGTAATTGATCTTCAATAGCAGTACTAGCTGTTAATAAAATTACTGGAATATGACTTGTTTTAATATTAGATTTTATACGTTTACATAAATCAAACCCGTTCATTTCTGGCATTAAAACATCACTTACAACAACATCTGGCCATTCGTTTTCCATTTCATTAATACACTCTTTTCCGTTTACAAATGATTTTATTTGGAAAAAATTTGAAAGTACTCCAGAAACAAACTTTCTCATGTCACTATTATCTTCGGCAAAAAATATTTTCGAATTAGCAAATTCACTATTAACTTCAATTCCACTTAAATCATCATTGTTTTCAAAATTTTGATTTGGAGTATATGTTTTTTCTGCGGTTAATATTTCAAGTTCTTTTTCTTTTTGATATTCATTAAACTCTGTTTGTACAATTGGCAAAACTATTGTAAACTTAGTTCCTTCATTTAACTCACTTTCGGCTTTAATATAACCATAATGCATATCAACTAAACGTTTAGAAAAAGCTAAACCTATACCTGAGCCTCCAATATAGGTGTTGTGTTTTTTCTGAGATTGATAGAATCGTTCAAAAATATGCTCTATATCATCTTTATCTATTCCCCTACCAGTATCACAAACTTTTAACACTAAATTATTGTGTTCTTTTTTATATATAATTTTAATCGAATCCTTTGCTTTGGTATACTTAAAGGCGTTATTTAATAAGTTGTTTAATATTTTTTCTAGCTTATCTTTATCTGCAGACACATATATTTCATCGGATTCTCTTATAATTTCAATATTTTTGTTGTCATTATTTGCTAAAAATTTAAAATCTGTAAGCAACTCATTAATAAAGGTATCAAAACAAAAAGTTGAATAATGCATTTTTAACAAATTGGCATCAGACCTTTGGAAATCGTGAACTTGATCAACTAATTGAGAAATCTTTTTTGATTGTCGCTTAACTATTTCTAACTTTTCTTTTACATCTGCATTATTTTTAAAACGGTTTATTAAAATTGATATAGGTCCAGATATTAGAGTTAAAGGAGTTTTTATTTCATGTGATATATTAGAAAAAAATTGAAGTTTTGCCTTATTTAATTCTTTTACATTATTAATTTCTATTTGTTCTATTTGTACTTTATAGTTTAACGATTGAATTTTTAAAATAACTCTAACTATTAAAAATATAATTAACCCAATTAATAAAATATAAAGAAAATATGCCTTAGTTGTTTTCCAAAATGGTGGAGTAATTAGAATTTTTAACTTCTTTGGTTCTGTCCATTCATTTAATGAATTTGACGCCATAACATTTAATTCATAAGGCCCTGGCTGAAGTCCATTGTAATAAATTATTTTTTGACTAGAAGGCACTTCTACCCAATCTTCATTTATGGGTGATAATTTGTATCTTAATTTATGATTTTCGGGATTAGAAAAATGCAGACTTGTTAAATCTAAAGAAAATACATTCTCATTATACTTTAACTCTATTATTTCAGAATTGGTTAAATGTTTTTTTAATAAAACTCTATTATTAACAGTATCTCCAGGTAAAATTAATTTATTGAACAACTTAAAGTTTTCAAATTCTAATTTTGGAAGTTTTTCATCGTTTTTTATATTTTTTGGATTTATATAACAAAATCCGTCTAAACCAGAAAACAACATATTGCCATTTCCTAACCTACTTGCTGCAAACCAAAAATCCTCAAAAGGCAACCCATCAGAATCATTAAACCTTCTAAAACTAGCTTCTTTTGCATTGTATTTGTTGAGGCCTATATTTGTTGAAATCCATAAATTATAATCATCATCATATAAAATACTTTTTACAACATTATTAGACAAACCATTCTTTTCTGTATAAGCTATAAACTCAGGATTACTATCGCTATTTAAAACCTTACAAATCCCTCCACCTTCAGTTCCAACCCAAAGATCTTCATTAGGCAAACGAATAATAGATGTTACAAAATTACTTGATATAGATAATGGATTTTTAGCATCTTTTACATACCTGTCTATCTTTAAATCTTCAACCTTATCATTTTCTTTATAACTAATTCTAAATAAACCATCAGAATCGGCCCCTATCCATATATAATTATAAATTGGATCGGCATATATATAACGTGCGAGTGATAATTTTTCATCATTAAATAATACGTTTTTATTTAAGGATTCAACATTTATAATCTTATTATTTTTATTAAGTGATATTTTATAAACGTCATTATTTAATCCTATCCAAATATTTCCATATTTATCTTCCGTAAAAGAACGTATACCAATATTATCTGTTGTTGAAAGATTTTCTAAAACTACTTTCTCTAATAAAGATTCTCCATTTTTAAGTCTATATAAAAACTTTTCCCTATAAGCTCTAAACCATACATTTTTTTTAGAATCTACAAAAACAGAAGATATATTTAGCAACTGTTGCTTTGAAAGTTTTAAAGGAACTTTTTCAAACTTTTCTGTTTTGGTATTAAATAATGCCATACCTCCAAAACTCGCAGTTAAATAAACCCTATCATCATCTAAAGGAGCAACATGTGTTACACTATTTGTGAGCAATCCATGTTTATGTCCCATTTTTATATTATAATATTTAAACGGATTTTGATTAATATTAAATTTATAGAGGCCTTTATTAAAGGTTGCAGCCCAACAATAATTATTTTTTGTAGCAACTAAAGAACTCATTCTTAAAATTTTCATACCATCCTTAAATGATTTAATTTTAAAAGGAGGTAGATTCTTCAAAGAATTAACATCATCAATTTTAATTAACCCATCATTTAAAGTACCTAACCATAATTTTTGTAAAGGGTCTAATAATAAACTATTAAATTGATAATTTTCAAGAGATTTATGAACTAGCTTAAAATTAAATGCCCCATTTTTAATTTTAAAATCTACAAAAGCAACACCATTTAATAATGAAATTAGTAACGTTTCTTCATCTAATTTAATTACTGAGTTACAATAATCTATTTTATTTTCTAATAATTTTTTAAATTGCTTAGTCTTTAAATTAAAAAGAATTAAACCGCTTGAAGTGGTAAAAACATAGTTAGTGTTGTTTAACTTTATACCTTTATAAAACAAAATATTTTTATCAAAACTTTCTCCAGTTGGAATATATCGACCTATAAATGAGTGATCTTCATTAAATAAAGCAACACCATTCCCCTCAGTTAAACAAACTATTAAACCTAATTCTTTTGCAATTAAAATATTTCTAACAATAGGACCACTTGTATTTTTTCCTAGAAGTTGATTTGAATAAATCTTCTCAAATTTTTCTTTAGATACATCGTAAATAGAAACTCCTTCATCAGTTCCAAACCATAAATTTCCTTTCTCGTCCTCACTAATTGCTCTAACTCTATTGCTTATTAAAATATTCTGATCTATGGTATTTTTATATGTTTTCACCTCATATCCATCATACCTATTTATCCCATCATAAGTTCCAAACCATAAAAACCCTCTAGAATCTTCTAAAATTGAAGTTACCCCATTATGAGCTAAACCGTTAGAAATACTTAATTTTTCAGAATACTTAAGGGATTCTTCTTGTGCCGTTAACCCTATACAATAAAGTAAAATTGGAATTATTAGTAGGTAACTTTTCTTTAACATTTAGAAATAATCAAAAATTATATTAAAATATTTGTGATTTTACAAAAGTATAAATTTTTATGTTATTTATTTTCAATTATATTTTTGAATTTCTATTTAAAGAGCCCTTTAAAGTTTCTCACAACTTAACTTAAAATATAAAATCTCATTTTTAAAACTTTAATAGCCTTATTTCTAATAGAGTATTTTAATTAAAATTAAAACACAAATATTTACATCTATTTTGCTTAAATTAGCTCTTTAAAACGTAAATATTACATTTAATATTTTATTAAAATGAATGCAAAAGTAAATTCACCCAAACTCAATTACTTATTATTTAAATATTCAATTTTAGTTCTAAGTTTTATTTTTATTTCTTGTAACTCAAAAAAAGAAAGTGAATACTCTCCTCTTCAAATTGCATTAAACAATCATAAACACGATGAAGGTTTTATAGGCTCTAAAAATTGTATTGAGTGCCACCAAACTGAATACAATGAATGGATGGGATCAGACCATCAACTAGCTATGCAATTACCAACAGATAGTACTGTTTTGGGTGATTTTAACAATATAAAATATACAATTTATGGTGTAACTAGTACCTTCTTTAAAAAAGACAGCTTGTTTATGGTCAATACACAAGGACCTGATGGAAAATATGCCGATTTTGAAGTTAAATACACCTTTGGAGTTTACCCTTTACAACAATACTTAGTTATATTCCCTAAGGGTAGTCTACAAGTACTTACTCCTTTTTGGGATTCACGTTCAAAAGAAGATGGAGGTCAAAAATGGCAGCACTTATATCCTGATGAGTTTATAGCTTCACACGATGAACTAAATTGGGGTAGAGCTTTACAGAATTGGAATTATATGTGTGCCGAATGCCACTCAACCAATGTTAAAAAAAATTACAACCCAGATACACAAGCTTACAATACTACTTTTGATGAAATAAATGTTTCTTGTGAGGCTTGCCACGGACCAGGTGATCTACACGAAAAATGGGCAAAAGACACACTTCAAAATGTAGAAAATATGGGATTTGTCTTCGATATAATGGATAGAGACCCTAGTAGGTGGATTATAGATCCTGAAACTGCAAAAGTTACGCGTTCAAAACCTAGAACTTCAAATATGCAAGTAGAATGGTGTGGTCGTTGTCATTCAAGAAGAGCCCAACTAACAGATGAATATATCTTTGGAAAAGTACTTGAACATACACACCAAATAGCTTATTTAGATTATCCTTTATATAATGACGATGGTACTAACAATGACGAAGATTATGTGTATGGCTCTTTCCTACAAAGCAAAATGTACGCAAAAGGTGTCACTTGTAAAGATTGTCATAATGTACATAGTGGAGAATTAAAAGGTGGTAAAGAAAATGTTTGTTTTCAATGTCATATGCCTAGTAAATACAAAACCAAAGAACATCATAAACATGACGAAAACGGAACTGGAGCAAGCTGTATAAGTTGCCATTTACCAAAAATTACCATAATGGTAGTTGACCCGCGTTCAGACCACAGTATGCGAATTCCAAGACCTGATATTAGTGTAAAAACAGGAGCTGTAAATGCCTGCAATAATTGTCATACAGATAAATCTAACGAGTGGGCTGCTAAAGAATTTAAAAATTGGTATGGTAATAAATATGATACAATACCACATTATGGCTTTGCTTTTCATAATATAAGAACAAATAAACCAGATGCACAATCAGACTTAAATAAAGTTATTAATGATAAAGATATGGCTAATATTGTAGTTGGTACTGCAATTAGATTTCAAGATTATAACAACAACCCTTTAGCTTTTGAAAATTTAAAAATGGCACTAGCATCTACAAGTCCTTTAGTAAGACGAGCTGGATTAGAATCTTTAAGAAGTCTATCTAAGCAACAACAATACAAATATGCTTTACCTTTAGCTAATGATACCGTTTATGGTGTTAGACATATGGCCAACAGCTTAATTTATGACATACCTACAACAAATTTACCTACAAAGCAAAAACAAGTAGTTGATAAAGCAAGGAAAGAATACATCAATCAATTATTATATTGGCAAGATCGCTCTTTAGGATTATCATCTATAGGTGTTGCAGCTATAGGCTTAGGTAAATTAGATCAGGCTGAAGATTACTTTAAAAAAGCAGTGGCATTAGATACTTTAAATTTAATTGTAAAAATTAACTACGCTGACTTAAAAAGAATGCAAGGTAAAAATGAAGAATGCATTTCGTTATTAAAAGAAGTTATAGAAATAGATAAAACCTTTTCAATGGCATATCAAGCATTGGCTTTTGCTTATATTAGAATAGGTGATAAAACAAAGGCTTTTAAAACATTAGAAACCGCTAAGTCTGTAGTTAAAAATGATGCTCAAAATCACTACTATTATGCTGTAATGCAAAATGATTTAGGTAACAGCGAAGAAGCTATTAAAACCATTACAAAAGCTTTAAAAGAATATCCGAACAATGAACAGCTATTAACTTTAGCTTATTCTATTTATAAAAATAAAGGAGATTCTACTAAAGCTGAAAATGTTTTAAATACATTAATAAAAGTATTTCCACATAGTAATCAATACCAGCAAGTTAAAAATTTAAATTAATTATTTAAAATACATACTGTATATTAAGCAATTTCGTGTTTTCTTGTATAAAAAATCTTCTGCCCACTTCTAAACTTATAAAAAGTATTAGATAGAACCAGAAGATTTTTTTAATGTTAAAATTTGAAAAGTTATTTAAAAATGGATAGAACTCAATTTATAGGTGTTAAAAATGTAGAATTTTTCCTATATAGATTAACTACAATTTTTGCTTAAACACAACAATTAGGATTGATCCAGAATAAGCCTTTCACCAAAATATAATGCATAAAAAATCCTACTATTTCTAGTAGGATTTACTTTGGTGGGCAATGAGGGATTCGAACCCCCGACCCCCTCGGTGTAAACGAGGTGCTCTGAACCAACTGAGCTAATTGCCCTAAGCGGATGCAAATATATAACCTATTTTTAACTTCACAAAAGTTTTACATAAAAAAAATCCTACTATTTCTAGTAGGATTTACTTTGGTGGGCAATGAGGGATTCGAACCCCCGACCCCCTCGGTGTAAACGAGGTGCTCTGAACCAACTGAGCTAATTGCCCTAAGCGGATGCAAATATATAATCTATTTTTAATTTGCCAAAGGTTTTTGCTATAAAAATGACATATAATTAATTATTTTTTTTATTAAAAAAACAAAACGCTCTTTATCAATCTTTTAAAAAAAAAAATTTAATCACTTAATTTAATAAGTATTCAATAAAAATATTAAAAATATTAAAATACAAGCTAAATTATTAAACAACTTCAGCAACAACAAAAGTACTTCCTCCAATAAAAATTAAATCATTATCTGAAGCTTTTTTTAAAGCTTCTTTATAAGCAACTTGTACCGAGCTATATTTTTTTCCTTTTAAACCAAAAGATGTACATTGTAACTGTAGCTTTTCGGCATCTAATCCTCTTGGAATATCTGGCTTACAAAAATAATAAGTAGCATTTTTTGGAAACATAGGTAAAACTCCCTTTAGATCTTTATCATTTACAACTCCAAAAACAAAATGTAAGGTCTCAAATTCTTCATTTTGTAACTGAGTTAACACATAACCCAAACCTTCTTTATTATGCCCTGTATCGCATATAACTTTAGGTGAAGTATTTAAAAGTTGCCACCTTCCTAAGAGGCCTGTATTGTTTTTAACATTTAAGAGCCCTTGCTGTATATTTTCTTCTAAAATTCTAAACCCTTTTTCCTTGAGTACTTCAATAGTTTTTACAACAGTTTTTATATTATGCTGCTGATAACTACCTTTTAAGTCGGACAGATAATTAGCCTTGTAATTTTTTGAAGCCAAAAATAGCGGCGCATTTTTTTCTAAAGCAATTTTCTCGAATACTGGAAAAACTACCTCTTGAAATTCACCAATTACAACAGGAACAGCTGGTTTTATTATTCCTGCCTTTTCAAAAGCAATTTCGGGTAATGTTTCCCCTAAAAATTGTGTGTGATCTAACCCTATATTTGTAATTACAGAAACTTCTGGAGTTATAATATTTGTTGAATCTAACCTTCCGCCTAAGCCTACTTCAATAATTGCGATATCTACTTGTTGTTTTGCAAAACATTCGAAAGCTAAACTAACCGTCATTTCAAAAAAAGACAACTGATGCGTGGTTAAAAATTCAGTATTCTTTTTTATGAAATTTATGACATCAATTTTACGAATAACTGTACCATTAATTTTAATACGCTCTCTAAAATCTTTTAAATGTGGAGACGTATATAAACCAACTTTATAACCTGCTTCTTGTAAAATTGAAGCTAACATATGACTGGTAGATCCTTTGCCATTTGTACCAGCTACATGAATGGTTTTAAACTTTTTTTCTGGAAAATTTAAATGTTTAGATAAGGCTAAACTATTGGTTAAATCTTTTTTAAAAGCGGTGTTTCCTTGCCTTTGATACATTGGCAACTGAGAAAACATCCAACTAAGGGTGTTGTTATAATTCATTAAAATTATTTAGATAACGAAAATCTATATTTTATAGTACCTACTTGTTTAGATGGAGCATTAGAATCTGCCTGCCAGGTAGTTTTTAAAGCTGCTTCCCTTGCCTGTGTTAATAAACAAGTTGCTGTATTTGTAGACCCTTTTACACCTGCAGTAGCTTTAATTACACGGCCGTTAGTATCTACTTCAATACTAACAACAACTAAACCTTCTTCATTACAAATATAATTTGGCTTTGGCCTGTTTAAAGGTTTTCTACCACCTAAGTTATAATCACCTTCTCCTCCTCCGCCTCCATTTCCATAGTATCCACTAGCATTAGGGTCTCCAGTTATTTTACCTTTATCACCAGCTTCATTGTCATTTCCTTCACCACCTGTTGCAGTTCCTTCAGAATTGCTAACACCACCAATTAAAGCATCTAATTTTTTTCTTTTTTCTGCTTCTTCGGCTTTTTGTTTAGCAATTGCGGCTTGTTTTTCTCGTTCTATCTTTTCTTTTTGAAGTTTGGCTTGTTTGGCAATCTCTTCTGCTTTTTTCTTAGCTTCTTCTTTCTTTTTTATAGCGATGGACTCTTCACTCTCTTGCGTAGCTACATCTTCAGAAACTTCTTCTACTTCTTCAACTGTACTTTCTTCAACAACTTCTTCTTTAATTTCCTCTTGTACTTCTTCTATCTCTTCTTCAACTTGTTCTGGAGCTGGTGCCAAAGGTTCTTTTGGTTGCACATTTCCTTGCCCTACATTTGAAGTACCAAAATTAACTGCTATTCCATATTCTTCAGGTGGATCTAAATAAGTCATTCCAACAAAAAACATTAGAATTAATAACAAGCACATTATAGCGCTAGTTATAGCGACGGATTTTCTTTTATGTTTTGTATTTAAAAAGCTGAACATTTTTTATTTTGGTCTTACTGCTAATATTACTTTAAATCTGTTTCTATTTGCAATATCCATAATTTTTACAGCTTTTTCGATAGGAACTCCTTCTTCTGCTCTTAAAACTATGGTTGGATTGTCTTTACCTGCTAATACTTTTAACAAGTCTTGTTCCAAACTGTTTTCATTTACCTTTTTACTATCAATATAATAGGTTAAATTTTTTGTGATACTTACAGCCGTTGATTGTCTATTTTCGGTTTTACCACTTGCTTTAGGCAATAAAATATCTAAAGCACTAGTTGTAACCAATGTTGAAGTAATCATAAAAAAAATGAGGAGTAAAAACACAATATCTGTCATAGACGACATGTTAAAATTTGGATTTACTTTATTTCTACCTCTAATATCCATTTGCTTTATTTATTATTGAAAATTGAAAAATTGAAAATCTTCATTTAATCTTTCAATTTTTTAATGTTTTAATCTTTGAATAATTTTAAATTGGCTCGTTTAATAAATCTAAAAACTCAACAGATTTTGCCTCCATTTCATATACAACTTTATTAGTTCTAACTACTAAATGATTGTATTGTATGTACGAAATAATACCTACAATTAAACCAGCCACAGTAGTTGTCATAGCAGTATATAATCCATCTGACAGCATTTTAATATCTATTTGGCCACCTGCATTTGCAATTTCGTGAATTGCTACAATCATACCAATTACGGTTCCTAAAAACCCAATCATAGGTGCAGCCCCAGCAATAGTTGCTAATACAGGAACATTTTTTTCTAATTTATAAATCTCTAATCTACCCGCATTCTCAATAGCCGAATTAATATCAGCTAAAGGTTTTCCAATTCTAGAAATTCCTTTTTCAATTAAACGTGAAGCTGGAGAATTAACCTGTGCACATAACACTTTTGCTGCATCTAATTTACCATGTGAAACGTGATCTCTAATCTGATTCATAAAATTACTATCGGTTTTTGCAGCTGCTTTTATGGCAAAAAATCGTTCAAAATATATGTATAGCGCAACAGCCAATAATACAATTAAAATAGCAATAATAACTTGACCTCCAACGCCTCCATCCATAATTAATTTATAAATTGAAAGTGTTTTTTCTTCAGAAATAGTTTCGTTTAACAAATCGTCTGAATTTTGTAACATTGTTAATAACATAGATTATTCTTTATTTTATTTTTCTTTAACGATGATAATAATTTAAAATTGTATTAAAAACATAAATACACTGTTTGTTAAAAGAAATGTATTATTTCAATTTTTACAGCAATATACTTTTATAGTTAAAACCACTGTAATTTCTTTTTTAATATAATTACTAATGAGGCTGTAAATATACTAAAATCTAATACGTATTTTAACAAGTTTTTTTTAAGAAGTATAATTCTTTTCATACCTATATTTCTCCGCCTTTACATTTTTAATAAAAAACAATCTAAAAAAAAACTTATATTTGTGTATAAGCAACTTTTTACTAATAACTTTTATCAATTATGGATTTTAACTTTACAGAAGAACAAATAATGATACGCGATGCTGCACGTAATTTTGCTCAAAAAGAACTATTACCAGGTGTAATTGAACGCGACGAACAACAACAATTTCCAGCTGAACAAGTAAAAAAAATGGGAGAACTTGGTTTTCTAGGAATGATGGTTGATCCTAAATATGGAGGAAGTGGTTTAGATACTGTTTCGTATGTATTAGCAATGGAAGAAATTTCTAAAATTGATGCGTCAGCTTCGGTAATAATGTCTGTAAACAACTCATTAGTATGTTGGGGATTAGAAACTTATGGAACCGAAGAACAAAAACAAAAATATTTAGTTCCATTAGCTACTGGTGAAATTATTGGTGCATTTTGTTTAAGCGAACCTGAAGCCGGTTCTGATGCTACTTCTCAAAAAACAACAGCTATAGACAAGGGCGATTATTACCTTTTAAACGGTACAAAAAATTGGATTACAAATGGTAATAATGCAAGCGTTTATTTAGTTATTGCACAAACAGATGTTAGCAAAGGACATAAGGGTATTAATGTTTTAATTGTTGAAAAAGGAATGGATGGCTTTGTTGTAGGACCAAAAGAAAATAAATTAGGAATTCGAGGTTCAGATACACATTCTTTAATGTTTACCGATGTAAAAGTACCTAAAGAAAATAGAATTGGAGAAGATGGCTTTGGTTTTAAATTTGCAATGAAAACACTTGCTGGTGGAAGAATTGGAATTGCATCCCAAGCATTAGGAATAGCTTCTGGAGCTTACGAATTAGCTTTAAAATATTCTAAAGAACGTAAATCTTTTGGCAAAGAAATAAGCAAACACCAAGCTATTGCCTTTAAATTAGCCGATATGGCAACTCAAATTGAAGCTGCGCGTATGTTATGCTTAAAAGCTGCTTGGGAAAAAGATCAAAAGTTAAATTACGATTTAAGTGGAGCAATGGCTAAATTATATGCGGCAGAAATGGCAATGGCAATTACTATTGAAGCCGTTCAAATTCACGGTGGTTATGGTTTTGTTAAAGAATACCACGTAGAACGTTTAATGCGAGATGCTAAAATTACACAAATTTACGAGGGCACTTCAGAAATTCAAAAAATTGTTATTTCACGAAGTGTTTTAAATAATTAATATAATTTGGGCGTGCCGGCAAAAAAATTGCCGTCGCGTCTTCCGTTAAATCTTTTGCAAAAAAGCAAAAGGATACCACTTCAACCGCTCACGCATTCCACTCATACTCCATAACTCATAACTCTTAACTCTTAACTCTTAACTCAATATTACACCTTTTCAACCTTTAAACTATAAATCTTTCAACTTTTAAACTTTCTTAACCACATAAGTAACAATTCCCCAAATAATTAATTCGTTTTCAGCTGTTACCTTTATAGGTTTATAATTGCTATTTTCTGGCATTAAATACATACAATCTTTTTCAACTTTTAAGCGTTTAATCGTAAATTCACCATCTAACATACACACAGCAATTTTTCCATCTCTAGTTTCAATACTTCTATCTATTACTAATAAATCGCCATCTTCAATATTGGCATCAATCATAGAGTTTCCTCTTACACGCGCATAAAAAGTAGCATTTTCGTTTTGTACTAATTCTTTATCTAAACTGATTCTAATTTCCTTAAAATCTTCAGCAGGCGAAGGAAAACCAGCTGCAATATCTTCATTTACAATTGGCCGTTTTATATGTACCGATTTTTCTGGAACATAAAACATTAATTTATCAGTTGCTATTTCTTTTTTTAATCGCATTTAATTTCTATTATTTCATCAATTACCGTTGTATATCTTGGCGACAAATGCTCTTGTTTCATTTTCCAAGTTTTATCTAAATTTTGATTTGCTATTTTAATTTTTGGAGTTCTGTATTTTAAATTTATACGGTCCATAACTTTCATTAAAACTTTATGTTTAGGCGCTTCGTCTAAAAATAAAGAAAACTGATGTACTTTTTCTGGGCGAATTCCCATAACATTTACACCTGCTTTTTTATAATTATATCCTTTTTCATATAATTGTTGAAGACCTTTAATTGCAAAATTACAAATAGTAATACTAGAATTTGTAGCATACGGTAAATGTACCACCATTCCAACATTTCGCTTTATTTCTGTATAACTACTAGTTCTTAAAAAAACGTATAAATAAGTACACTCCGACCTTTGATTTCTTAATTTTTGAGCACATGAATTTGCAAACGTAGCAATACGTTCTTTTATAGGTTCAAAATCTCGCAAGGCTTTTTCAAAAGTACGCGTAGTAGATATATTTTGTTTGTCCTGTATTTTTTCAGCTCCAATAACCTCTATACCCGATAAGTCTTGCTTTAATCGTAAACCAACAACTGAAAACTGTTTTTTTACAAATTGATCTGGTAACTGCGTAAATTGATAAGCCGTATTAATGTTTAATTGTTTTAGTTTTTTTGCAATACGCCTCCCTATTCCCCAAACATTTTCAACTTTTGTCCATTTTAAGGCTTTAATTCGTTGTTCTTCCGAAGCAATAACATACACTCCTTTTGTTCTGTCTGTAAATTTTTTCGCAATTTTATTTGCTACTTTAGATAGCGATTTTGTAGGTGCTACACCAATACTAACTGGAATTCCTACCCATTTTTCAACAGTTTTTTTAATTTTTAAAACATACGCTTCTAAATCTTCATCTTTAATATGATCTAATTTAAAAAAAGCTTCATCTATAGAATAGACTTCAACATCTGGCGAAAATAGCCGAATAATATTCATTACCCGTGTACTTAAATCTCCGTATAATGAATAATTTGACGAAAACACATGAATGTTATTTTCTTTAAAAACAGCTTCGTACTTAAAAGCTTCTGCTCCCATAGGAATTAAATCCTTTACTTCACTGCTGCGCGCTATTACACAACCATCATTATTAGATAAAACCACTATGGGTTTCCCTATTAAATTAGGCTTAAATACACGCTCGCAAGAGGCATAAAAACTATTACAATCTAAAATAGCATACATGCGTCTAAATTATAAAGAATATCGTTTATAAATAAAAAAATTAAAAAAATAATTAATGAATGAATGTTTATTCATATATTTGCAGTCAGATTTTAATTTTTAAAATAAATGGCTAGAAAAATAGATGAAGAGAAATTGGCTCGTATAAAACAAGCAACTATGAAAACCATTGTTGACTGTGGAATAGAAAAAACTACTATCGCTATGATTGCTAAAAATGCAAATGTTAGTGGTGGTTATTTATACAGACTTTACAGTGGTAAACAAGCGTTGATTGATGAATTATATTTTGATAAAATTAACTCTATAATAGGTGAATTAGAATTTCTAATTAACTTAAAACACACAAGCATCGCTCCTATTATCAAAATCTTTATTCAAAACAGATTTGTATTTGCCATAAACGAAACTGAAGCCTCCAATTTCTTTTACCAACTATTACACAATGATAACTTTATAATACCAGATATTTTAAAAGATAAAGGCTTGTCTTTAATGCAAGAACTTTTAAATATTGGTAAAAAATCTGGTGAAATTGGCAAAAATGTTGGAATTCTAGATTTAAGTTATCACATACTTATTTATGCCATAGATTATGTTCATTATAAAAAGAATAATTTTTTAGGTATTGAAGAAGAAGACCCTTACAAAGATAAGGTTAACTACATTACAAATAACATTTTAAATATACTAAAACAAGATAATTAACAATGCTTACTCATTTAAATTTGGTGTTAAAACCAACTGTAAAAAAAATTACATTTTTATTAGTTTTTATTACTGCCAGTATTACGGCGCAAGAGTTATCACTAAAAGAAGCTTACAGTTTAATGCTTTCAAAAAATGGTGATTTAAATGCTTCTCAAGAAGAAGTAAATGCAAAACAGGAAGAGCAAAAAGCAGTACAGGGATTAGGGTACCCGTCACTTAGTGTTTCTGCAACTTATTTAAATTTAGACAACGATATAGAAGTCGATTTAAATGAACAACGTACAATGGTTAGCGGACTTCTTGGTGTCGCCGACCCTTCGGTATTAGGAGATTGGAATTTTACATTGCAAGATAAAAATTTAGGTTTTGCATCAGCAGATATTAATTGGCCAATATTTGCTGGAGGAAAAATAAATGCTGCAAATAAAGCTTCAAAAATTAAATATGAGCTTTCAGAAAACCACCATAAAATAAAAACGAATGCTTTAACAATTCAATTAATCGATTATTATTTTAAACTTAAGCTGGCCAAAGAAGCAGAAGATTTACGTCAAAAAGTGTATGAAACAATACAATTGCACAACGATCACGCTACTAAATTATTTGAAAACGGTATAATTCCTGAAGTAGAAACTTTAAATGCAAAAGTTGCTTTATCTAATGCTAAACGCGAGTTGTTAGCTGCGCATAAAGATGTTTCTTTAGCTACCACAGCCATTAAAAACTTAATTGGTGACGCAACGTTTAATACAACTTCTACAGATTTTATAAGTCCACTAATACAACCTTCATTAAATGAATTTCAACAAGAAATGATTCAAGAAAATGAACAATTAAAGTTTTTAGAAAAAAATGAAAAACTAGCTGAAGTTGGCATTAAAGTTGAAAACAGTGAATATTTTCCAAAAATAGCCTTATTTGGTAAGCATACGTTTTGGAAAAATAACTTATCACTTTTAAAAACAAAATGGTTAGTTGGTGTTGGTGCTTCTTGGGAATTGTTTAATGGCTTTGAAAGAGAACATAAAATTAAAGCCGCAAAACATAAAGTTTTACAAGTTCAAGAATTAGAAAAACAAGCAAAATTAAATTTATTGACCTATACCGAAAAGCTATATAACGAATTAGAAAAACAACGAGAGCAATACAATAGTTTAGAAGCAGATTTAGCTTTAGCTGAAAAATTAAAGTATATGAGAACTCGTGCTTTTGAAGAAGGAACAGGTACTTCTCTAGAAGTTATTGATGCAACACTTCAATTAACTCAAATAAAATTATTTAAAATGAAAGCGCTTTACCATTATAATACAACCTATGGCGAATTAATGGTAAGTCTAAATAAAACAGAAAATTTCTTGAATCAAATTTAAAATCGAAAATGAAAAATTCAAAAGTTATAAAATCAGCTGTCACTACCATTATTATTTTAATTTTAGTGCTAACAGGAATATGGTTTATTAGCAAACCAAAAACAACTATTTTGCAAGGTAGAGTTGAAGCTAAAGAAATATATTTATCTTCAAAATTACCAACACGTTTAAAATCTATTGAAGTAAAAGAAGGTACAAGTGTAACAAAAGGACAATTATTAGCTACCTTAGAAAGTCCAGAAATAGATGCTAGAGAATTACAAGCTCTAGCCGCTAAAGATGCTGCAAATGCACAAAAAGATAAAGCTAGAAATGGCGCAAGAAAAGAAGAAATAAATGCTTATAAAAGTTTATATGAAAAAGCAACAGCAGGTGCAAATGTTATGTTGAAATCATACGAACGCATTGAAAATTTATTTAAAGATGGTGTGGTTTCGGAACAACAAAAAGATGAAGTTTTTGCTAAAAAAGAAGCAGCTTTAAACGATCAAAAAGCAGCGTATAACAAATATCAATTAGCTTTAAAGGGTGCAAGAAGTGAAGATATTGAAGCTGCAAATGCTTTAGTTAGAAAAGCTGAAGGAGCTTTAAGTGAGTTAGAAAGTTATAAAAACGAGCGTTTTATTATAAGTCCTATAGATGCAGAAGTATTGGATTTTTTACCTGAAGAAGGCGAATTAATTGGAGCTGGTTATCCTGTAGCCCACTTGGTAGATTTATCAAATTCTTACGCCATAGTAAATGTAAAGGAAACAGATCTTTATAATTTTAAAAAAGGCTCAGAGTTTAAGGCTACGGTTCCTGCTTTAGAAAATAAAGAAATTACTTTTCAAATTTATTATGTAGCTGCTTTAGGTGATTATGCTACTTGGAATGCCACAAAATCTACTGGTGATTTTGACATTAGAACTTTTGAAATAAAAGCAACGCCAAAAACTTCAGAGACAGAATTACGCCCAGGGATGAGTATTTTAATTGATTATTCACAATTTAATAAATAAAATGAAATCGTATTTACATATTGTAAAACGCGAATTTAGAATGTTATTTCATAACAAGTCTATGTTTATTTTTGCGGTAATATTACCATTTGTTTCTATGCTATTTTTCCTTAGCTTATTAAATAATGGTGTTGCCCGAGATTTACCAATAGCTGTTATAGATCTAGATAATTCTTCAACTTCAAGAAATATAATTAGTCAATTAGAAGCAACTCCAGAATTAAAAGTGGCTTTTAAACCTACTAGCCAATTAGAAGGCGAAAAATTAATTCAAGAATTAAAAGTTTATGGGCTAGTTACTGTTCCTAAAAATTTTGGTAAAGATCTTAATCAAGGAAAACAAGTTTCTATTATCAATCAATTTAATAGTAACTTGTTATTGGCTTCTGGATTAGAAAATAAAGCGTTTAAAAAGGCTATTGGAATTATATCTGCTGGTATAAATGTTCAAAAACAACTAAAAAAAGGTGTTTATATTGAGCAAGCTAAAACCAATTATCAACCAATAACCCAAAATAATCACGTATTTGCTAATCCATATACCAATTACTCCTATTATTTAAATTCGGGATTTTTAACCCTCTTTTTCCAAATATTTGTAATACTGACCACTATTTATTGTTTTGGAAACGATTTAAAATTCAATAAAGGAGAAAAGCTTTATAATATAGGAAAAGGCAATATAACAACAATAGTTTTGGGTAAAATTACGCCTTATACGCTGTGGTTCTTTTTAGTTGGCATCATACTTTTAATTACCATGTTTGTTTTTGAAGATTTTCCTTTACATGGAAATAAAGCCGTAGTTTTACTCTCTTTATTTCTATTAATAACAGCATCACAAGCTTTTGCTATTCTATTTTTAGTAATAGGAAAAAGTTTTAGAGAAGCACTAACATTTGGATCTGGTTTTGCTGCTGTGGGTTTATCCTTTTCTGGAATTACGTTTCCAATATTTGGTATGCCTAAAGTATTACAGTGGATGAGTGAATTATTTCCGTTTACACATTTCTTAGATTTATTTTTAGATCAAACGCAAAGGGGAATACCTGTGTATTACTCATTTTATTCCATTTGCGCATTGGTTGTATTAACAATTGCACCTCTTTTATTAAGTTACAATAAGCTAAAAAAACTTTTAAAGCAGGGAGCTTTTCTTCAACGTATTTAATAATGAAAAATTTATATAAAAAATATCATAGAGTTCAGGTTTCATTTAAAAATACATTTATTACAGAATGGAATGCTATAAAATCTGACAAAGCTGTAATTAGTACATTTCTTTTAGTAACATTTGGTATTTTAACAATATACACATACATCTATTCTAAAGAAGTTATTACAGATGTTCCTGTAGCTATTGTAAATCAAGATAGCTCTAAAACAAGTAGAGATTATATTGCAATGCTAGATGCTTCGGAAGGCACAAAAACAATTACAAATTACACCGACATTCAAGAAGCTAAAAGAGATTATTATGCTAAAAAAGTGATGGGAATTGTAATTATTCCTAAAAACTTTGAAAAAGATATTAGAAGCGGAAAACAAACAACTATTACGTCTTTTTCCGATGCTTCAAATATGATTTTTTATAAAAAAGTATTAGTTGATATTACAGTAACAACAGGAACTTTTAATGCAGGAATTGTTATAAAAAAGGATATGTCTAGTGGTACGCCTATAGCAATTGCAAAGAAAAATTATAGTCCAATACAGCCTATTTCTACAAGCTTATTTAATACATCTGCTGGATATGCAACATATTTAATACCAATACTTACAGCTTTAATAGTTCAATTGGTAATATTAATGGGAATTGGTATTATTAATGGCTCTAGAAAAGAAGATAAATCTATACATACTAATTTCCCTAGATTGTTACATAAAGGCGGAACAGTGCCGGTTTTATTAGCCAAAGCTAGTTTGTATTCGTTAATATTTGCGGTTATATTACCTATTCAAATTGGAATAATCTATACCATATTTGATATTCCTATTAGAGCGTCTTTAGGTGAAATTTATTTGTTTTCATTACCATATTTAACAGCTGTAATTTTCTTAGGAATTGCAATTAGTAGTCTTTTTAAAAGACGAGAAGATTCTACAATATTTTTAGTATTATTATCTGTACCGTCTTTAATGTTAAGCGGGTTGTCTTTTCCTATGGAAGGATTCTCTGTTTTTTACCAGCAGTTAGCAAAACTATTGCCATCAACATCTGGAATTACAGGTTTTGTAAAATTAATTCAAATGGAAGCCACTTTTAATGATGTTATTTATGATTGGTATCGCTTATGGGCGCTTACTATAATTTATTTTATAATAGCGGTAATAACACTAAAAGTAAGAGCTTATAATGAAAAAAGAAATTTTAAATATTCTTAACTATAAATCATTATAAGCTATTTATAATGATTTATATTAAACCCTATAAGTATCGGGTTTCCAATTATTAATTGCTTTTTTAATTTCTTTTTCTGATAAATTTTCATTCAACACTCTATCTACCAAAGCTACAAATTCATCATCTGAAGCAAAGCGCAAACCTATAATTTGACGCGTTGTAATTTTATCTGGCATTGTATTTCCTGTTAAAATAAAGTATCGTAATTTTTCTTCAGCTCTAATAGCTCTATCTTGGGCTTTTAAAGCGAAAGCTCTTATATAATACATCATAAAAAAAAGAATAAACGGAATAAAAACTAACAAATAAGCTCCGTAAGTTGTGCTTACATCAGATTTCATTAAATTTCTAAAAGAGCCAATAAGTAAAGCTACAATTAATACAAATAAAATACCGTGAAAGCCAAAAACCAATCTACTATGGCTTTTATAATTTTGATTTTTCATAATTAAGTAAAAGAATTAATATTTGTAAATATAATCTATTTATCTAAAAACATTTAAAACTAAGCAGTAATTGATGTTCTTTCAAAAAAAATTGTAGTACAAGCGCTAGTTGTTGGGGTAATATTAAAAAATACCAAAACTAAACGAGCCGCTTAAAAATGTAATCATTTTTGTAGGAATACCAAATTCTAGTATCTACTAATTTCTTTTAAAAAAGAAGCGAGCTCATTTGTCATTCACGTTCCCTGTGCTACTAAATTCCAGTCATCTTTAGATTCCTTATCCAGCCATCTGCGACGCTTTACATGTAAATAAACTGTATTACCTCTAAATGGAAAATCTTGAATAGTTACTTCTTTGTGGAATCCGTAAGCTACTAAGATACTAGTAAATTCTTCTTTTGGCACTATATTACGTTCTTAAAATATAGCTGCATTACTTCACCTTTTTTAGTACTCTTAACTAAATCTAAGTGATTGATCAGAAATTCTGGTAAGATGAATTTCAGTAGGTCTAGATAATTGTCCAAATATTTTTTTTACAAAAATCTAACTTTTTTTCATTTCACACACAACTTTTGAGAATGAGTCAATATAAATAGAAAATAAAGATTAGAGTTGAAATAGTAATAAAAGATATAATAGTAAAAATAAAAAAAAGGGTATAAAAAAACCTTCAATAA